>CAIVZW010000468.1 GCA_903910495.1 uncultured beta proteobacterium | reverse complement strand
GGGGCTGTAGAACAGATAGCCGGCTTCGAAATTTACTTGCACGCGTTTCATCGCAATATCGGCAAAACGCAGCAACGCCGCTGTATTGAGCCCGTCTTCAGGGTAAATTGCGATGCCGATGCAGGCTTCAATGTGCAGGGCGTGCGATTCGATCACGAAGGGTGTTGCAAGCGAGGCCAGCAGCTTTTCTGCCACGAGACCGCTGTGTTCGCGTTTTTGTATGCTGACCAGTGCCACAACAAACTCATCGCCACCGATCCTGGCCAGGATGTCTTCGTCCCGCAGCACTCCCCGGAAGCGTTGGCCGACCTGGCGCAGCAACTCATCGCCGACATCATGCCCGAGTGAGTCGTTGACTGAAGTAAAGCGGTTAAGGTCAATGACCAGCAGAGCACCATGATCGTTGTTCCGGCGGGCGGAAATAAGGGCCTGTTCGACCAGTTGGTGGAACAAGGTGCGATTCGGGAGGCCCGTCAGGCTGTCATAATTGACGATCTGTTGCATGCGTTCTTCAGCAGTACGCAGAACTGTGATATCGGAGAAAATCGAGAAAGCATGAGTGACAACACCTGCGCGGTCGCGAACGACTCCGATTGAGACCGATTGAGGAAACAGCTCACCATTCTTTCGTCTGCCTATGATTTCACCGTGCCATGCGCCCGCGCCGTGCATTGCCCCTCGCACCCGGGCCCGGAAATCGGCACTATGAACGCCGGAGCGCAAAAGGTCGGGGGTTTCGCCGATGGCCTCTCCCGATGAATAGCCGGTAATGCGCGAGAACGCCGAGTTGACCGAGACAATGCGCTCATCGGTATCGATGATCAGAATACCCTCATCACTATCTTCGATGATCCGCGCATGCAGGCGATGCTTTTCTTCAGCCGAAAGCCGGTCAGCAACCCGCGAAAGAATGGCCTCCATTCCGACCGGCTCTTTGTTGTCGTCAAGAATGTGCTTTAACGAAAGATTGGCGCGAAATGTCTCTCCCGATTTCTTGCGCCGCCGGACTTCCATCAGAGGGTTGCCGTGGTTGAGGAAAAGTTCGAATATCTCGCCCTTGTGCGCATCGGGCTCCTCAGCATAAAGAAACAGAATGTGTTGGCCTAGCGCCTCTGCAGGGGTGTAGCCGAACAGAATCTGTGCACCCCTGCTCCAGCCGGTCAGATAACCGGCCATGTCCATGCTGATGACCGGCTCATGGATCCAGTCATCTAGGCTGCAGTCAGCCGGTATTGCTCCCGTTTCATTGGTCCTTATATTGTCGTTGTTCAGCGATCGCAACTCATTCTGCAACTCGATCAGCGAGCGAGAAAGATCTTCACCGCTCTGTTTGTGCGCACCCGCACAAAGATCAAGGCAGCGTTCGATACGCGAATCAGGCATTACGTCTATCCTGCTTGTCGTGGATTACGCCCAGCATCCATTGGTGAGACTCAAGAGTCAGCTGGTTGTGCTCAGTTGCCGACAGGTTCATGTCGTCAAGCAGGCCGGTCAGCCCGGCTGTGTCGGCTTGTTCTGTTTTTTCCACAGCATTCAGCAGTTGTCCGAGTTCGCCTCCCCGGTGAAGTACCGCATCCCTCAGAGAATCGCTCAGTTTCAGCGGGGTCAGGATTTCGACCAATGGCATGCCGAACAGAATGCTAAGCAGCGAGAACATGCCGGCCATGAAAGCCTGTTCCTGTAACGATCGATCATAGCCGCCGGCTTTGGCCAGCAATTCCATACTGCGGGCGCGGACGGACACATGCGCCATCAACATGGCGGAACGATAGTCGTCCCGGTTCGCGGCAAAGAGCATCAGGTTCAGCCAGCGCTTGAGTTGCTGCCGCCCAAGGATCAGGATCGCCTGTGAGAAACCGGCAACAGGTCTGCCTACGCCTACCCCCAGCGAATTCACAAGGCGCAGAAGATGGTAAGCGAGTACCGGATCCTGCCGGAAAATGGCCTCGATCTCGCAGGTGTCGGCATCCTCCGCTACCAGTTGCAACAATTTGAGCGACAGGGCACGGGAGGCGGCCTGATTTCCCGACGTTCTTGTCGGCGGAGCAAGATACCAGTTGCCGGTCAGCCATTGTGCCGTAGGGGGAAGGCCGGGCTTGGTTTGCTCATCAGAGTGATGAAGCACATTCTCCGGCATCATTTGACATTTCGCATCCAGCAGCAGCGTTAATAAATCCGGTGCCAAACGTTTGCTCAGGTCGGCATCGATAAGGCAGGGAAGCGACGCTGAAAGAGTCGTAAATCGTGCATCGGCAAACAGTGGCAACATGGCGTCCACGTCACCTTCGCCAGCATGAAGCACTACAGCTCCGGGATTCAGTTTCCGGTCAGCCAACAGGCGGAAAAACAGGAACGGCGGTAAGCTCATGACGGTTCTCTATAGTAGTAATTGAGCTGCAGCATTCTAACTTCGGTATGTGGAGTAAATGTGTTTGCCGGGACATGACCGGCAAGGTGATCAAAGCGAATGGAATGATCTTTCATGCTTATGATTATTGAGTTAAACGTGAATATATACTGGTTTTGTTCCCGTAACTACCCTGTGACTTCGCTACGTTCTTATTTTTGGATGTTTTTGCATCGAAGCATCACACTGAAGTGCGCTCAGTGTCCACGAATGTGGAGTGCTGACGGCTCTGCAGCGAGAAAATAATCAGCGTGGATTCCCCTGCATGACCAGGAATTTCTTATGCCTCACAGCGTCTCTAGATTCAGGTGCCGGTGGATAAGGGTATGAATTTCTTTACATCGGGTTATGCAGCGGCCAGAGCCTGATCGAGGTCACTGATCAGATCGTCGATGTGTTCGATGCCGATTGATAGACGGATCATGTCTTCCGATACCCCGGCTTTGGCCATTTCGGCAGCTCCGAGTTGGCGATGAGTTGTCGTCGCCGGATGACAGGCCAGCGACTTGTTGTCACCGATGTTGACCAGGCGGGTGAATAGTTGCAGCGCATCCTGGAAGCGTCCGCCCCCCTCGCTTTCTCCCTTGACGCCAAAGGTGAGGATGCCGGAAGCCCGGCCCTGCATGTACTTTTGTACCAGAGCGTGATCCTTGTGCCCGGGCAGGCCGGCATAATTGACCCATGATACCTTGGCGTGAGCCTTGAGGAATTCAGCTACTTTCTGCGTGTTTTCACAGATGCGATCAATGCGTACAGGCAGCGTTTCCAGGCCCTGCAGGATCAGGAAGGCGTTGAATGGAGAGATCGCGGCGCCCATGTTGCGCAGTGGCACGACACGCGCGCGGCCGATGTAGGCGGCGGCTCCGAGGGCTTCGGTGTAGATGACGCCGTGGTAGGAAACATCGGGTTCGTTGAGCCGCTTGAACCTGGCCTTGTGTTCAGCCCACGGGAACTTGCCGCTATCGACGATCATGCCGCCGATCGAGTTGCCATGTCCGCCGATGTATTTGGTCAGTGCATGCACCACGATGTCGGCACCGAATTCGAACGGGCGACACAGGTAGGGCGAGGGCACGGTGTTGTCGACGATCAGCGGTACGCCGTGCTTGTGGGCGATTGCGGCGAGCTTTTCGAAGTCGGTGATGTTGCCGAGCGGGTTGCCGACCGACTCGCAGAAGATCGCCTTGGTCTTCTCGTCGATCAGTTTCTCAAAGGACGCCGGATCGCGGTAATCGGCAAAGCGCACCTGGATACCGTACTGCGGCAGGGTATGAGCAAAGAGGTTGTAGGTACCGCCGTACAGCGTGGCCGCAGAGACGATATTGTCGCCGGCTTCGGCGATGGTCAGGATGGCGTTGGTGATAGCGGCCATGCCCGAGGCCAGTGCCAGACCCGCTACGCCGCCTTCGAGCGCGGCGACGCGTTTTTCCAGAACGTCCTGCGTCGGATTCATGATGCGCGTGTAGATGTTGCCTGCTACCTTCAGGTCGAACAAATCGGCACCATGCTGGGTGCTGTCAAATGCATACGAGCTTGTCTGATAGATCGGTACGGCAACTGCCTTGGTCGTGGGATCGGGGCTGTAACCGGCGTGGACGGCGAGGGTTTCGAGTTTCATGGGGACTTCCGTGGCAGGGTTGAATGCAAATGACGAATTTTAGCACTCGGGATGTCTGCCCTTGGTGCGAGATTTAATGGCGGAAACCGTTCTTGACCCGACAAAAAAGCGCCCCGCGGGGCGCTTGGACAGGTGCAGAAACCTTTCTACATGCGTACCGATGAGGCTGTATTCTCGTACGTCATTCAGGGCATACAAGGGTACTTCCTCATAGGTGCTACGCACCTTATTCGGGGCGTACCCCAGGAGTACTTCTTCGTGACACACTGCCGTGTGTCACTCTGGGCGTACCCCAGGAGTACTTCAGAGTGACGTACTTTCGTACGTCACTCTGGGCGCATCTGCGGGAAGAGGATGACGTCGCGGATATTGGCGGAGTCGGTGAGCAGCATGACCAGCCGGTCGATACCGATGCCACAGCCACCGGTCGGGGGCAGGCCATATTCAAGGGCGCGGATGTAGTCGGCGTCGTAGTACATGGCTTCCTCGTCACCGGCGTCTTTGGCTTTGGCTTGCTGCATGAAGCGAGCAGCCTGATCTTCCGGATCGTTCAGTTCGGAGAAGGCGTTGGCAATCTCGCGACCGACGATGAACAGTTCGAAGCGTTCGGTAATTTCCGGGTTGCTGTCGCTGCACCGCGCCAACGGACTGATCTCGGCCGGGTAGTCGATGATGAAGGTCGGATCCCACAGATCGGCTTCGGTCGTTTCCTCAAACATCAGCAATTGCAGGGTACCCAGTCCCATGCCGTTCTTGATCTCGGCCTTCATCGTGACAAGCTTCTGCTTGAGCCATTCCGCGTCGTTCAACTGTTCGAGCGTGTATTGCGGACGGTATTTGCGGATTGCTTCGACCATGGTCAGCCGATCAAACGGCTTGGACAGGTCGAGTGTTCGCCCCTGGTACTCGAATACTTCGGTACCCAGCGCTTCGCGTGCCGCATGGCGCAGCAGTCCCTCGGTAAAATCCATCAGTTTGCGGTATTCGGTGTAGGCCTCGTAGAACTCCATCATGGTGAACTCGGGGTTGTGGCGCGGGCTCATGCCTTCGTTGCGGAAGTTGCGGTTCATCTCGAAGACCTTCTCGAAGCCGCCGACGACCAGCTTTTTCAGATACAACTCCGGGGCGATACGCAGGAACAGTTCCATATCCAGCGCGTTGTGGTGCGTCTTGAAGGGACGCGCCGATGCGCCGCCTGGAATCGGGTGCATCATCGGCGTTTCGACTTCGAGGAAGCCATGGTCCGTCATGTAGTTGCGGATCGATTGCACGATGCGACTGCGGGCGACGAATGTGAAACGCGACTGCTCGTTGGTAATCAGGTCGAGGTAGCGCATGCGGTACTTCTGTTCCTGGTCGGTCAGACCGTGGAACTTTTCGGGCAGCGGGCGCAGCGACTTGGAAAGCAGGCGGATTTCGGAGCACTGGACGGTCAGTTCGCCGGTCTTGGTTCGGAACAGAGGACCGACAGCACCGATGATGTCACCGATGTCCCAGCGCTTGAAGGCGGTGTAGGTTTCCTCGCCCACCTTGTCGCGGGCAACGTAAAGCTGGATTCGGCCCGAAAGGTCGGCAATGCTGATGAATGAGGCCTTGCCCATGACGCGTTTGAGCATGACGCGTCCGGCCACCTTGACTTCAACCGGCGCGGCCTCGAGTTCTTCGGCGGACTTGGAGGCGTAGACCTCGGCAATTTTCCCCGCCGTGTTTTCGCGCGAGAAATCGTTCGGGTAAGCCTTGCCGGTGGCCCGCCATTCAGCGAGTTTGGCCCGGCGCTCGGCGATGATGTGATTCTCGTCCTGTTCGGGAGCTTTGTTTTGTTCAGACATTTGAGTCTCGCAATCAATGATTTGATGGGTAGAAATGGCGCGAAGGCAGGGGTCAGACACCCTGTTTCAGGCTGGCTTCGATGAACTGGTCGAGGTCGCCGTCGAGCACGCTCTGCGTGTTGCCACATTCGACGTTGGTGCGCAGATCCTTGATGCGCGACTGGTCGAGCACGTAGGATCGGATCTGGTGGCCCCAGCCGATGTCGGTCTTGGCGTCTTCGAGTTTCTGCTGCTCGGCCTGGCGCTTGCGGATTTCCGCTTCATACATGCGCGATTTGAGCATGGCCATGGCTTCGGCACGGTTGCGGTGCTGCGAACGGTCGTTCTGGCACTGCACAACGATGCCGGAAGGCAAGTGGGTAATGCGTACCGCCGAGTCGGTCTTGTTGATGTGCTGGCCGCCGGCGCCCGAGGCGCGATAGGTGTCGATGCGCAGATCAGCCGGGTTGATGTCGATTTCAAACGAGTCGTCGATTTCCGGATAGACGAAAATCGAGCAGAAGCTGGTGTGGCGACGGGCGTTTGAATCGAACGGCGATTTGCGCACCAGCCGGTGAATGCCGGTTTCCGAGCGCAGCATGCCGAAGCAGTAATCGCCGGTGAGCTTGATGGTGGCGGTCTTGATGCCGGCAACGTCGCCTTCGGATTCTTCCAGGACATCGACGCTGTAGCCCTTGCGCTCGCCGTACTTGATGTACATGCGCAGCAGCATTGACGCCCAGTCCTGCGCTTCGGTACCGCCGGCACCGGCCTGGATGTCGACAAAGCAGTTGAGCGGGTCGGCCGGGTTGTTGAACATGCGGCGGAATTCGAGTGCCGCAACTTCCCTGTCGATGGCTGCTACATCGGCGGCGACGGCATTTAGCGTGTCGTCGTCGTTTTCATCACGGGCCATGGTGAACAGTTCGCCGGCATCCTTGAGATTGTCAGCAACACGGTCGAGTGTCAGGACAACGTTTTCCAGTGACTTCTTTTCCTTGGAAAGTTCCTGTGCGCGTTCGGCCTTGTCCCAGACCTTGGGATCCTCGAGTTCGCGCGATACGGCGCTTAACTGATCGAATTTCTGATCGTAGTTAAAGATACCTCCGCAACTCGGTGGCGCGCTGGGCGAGATCCACGAGTCGGTTGGCGATGATATTGAGTTGTTCAGCTTCCATGATGATCCGGAGTGAATACGACAAACAACGCATTATAACTGCTGCCGCCCGCCGGCTCGACGCTGAGGTGTGCTTTCATGGCAGTTTTTTCGACAGGCTGCTAAGATTGGCACAGTGAAAATCTGACGGGTTCACGACAATGGCACGAAAAAAAACGACCTGGCTTCCGCAAATTGGTGTTGTCGCAACCTACATCGGTCACGCCAGCCGACTCGCCAAGGGCGGATACAACGTCCGGGTGGTGGCCGAGACCTGCGCCAATCGCATGCTCGTTGAAGCCATCGGGCGCAGCGGTTTGCCGGTGAGGTTTACCGTCAAGCGCGAAAATCTTGCCCCCTTGCAACCGGGATTGTTCGACTGATCCCCGTCGGTTCGGCAGAAAGGCAGGGTTCTGTATCTTCGCTTCAGGGATTTTTGCTTTCCGGATAGGCAGAACTCGCGCTACGGGCCACCAGGTCGGCGACGAGTCTTTGTTTTTCTGCCGCCGTCAGTTGCTTGATCCGGTATTCTGCTTTCAAGGCACTTGAGCGGTCCGGGTAGGCCACGCTGGCGAGCAATCTGAGCGGCGGGTGTGCGCGTGTGTAGCGCGCACCTTTGCCGTTGCAGTGCGCGGCGTAGCGCGCTGCAACGTCGATTGCGATGCCGGTGTAGATGCTGCCGCCGCGACATTCGATCAGATAGACAAACCACGGGGGCACGGATTCCCCGTCATTCTCTGCCATTGATGCATCGTCCCGAGGCAAGATCGATTACCGTTTTCTCGGTACTCAGACCGGCTTTTCCAACTCGCCGCCGAGGGCTTCAAGCAGATCATCGAGCAATCGAGCGACTTCGCCGCTCATCAGCGTGAAATCGATGTCGAACCGCTCATCCTCATTCTCGGCCTGGGCATCTGCCTGTTCCTTGAGAATATCGAGAAAAGCGAGGCGCTTGATCTGCAGCTTCTCATTGAGCACAAAGGATATTCGGTCGCTCCAGGTCATGGCCAGGCGCGTGACGACCTTGCCGTCAGCGATATGCTGACGGATTTCCTCGCCTTCCAGTGGGTGCTTGGCATAGCGCACCGTCGCATCTTCGGCCGAACGCAATTCAAGATCCTGATCAAGCGTAAAGCCGCGCGGCGCTTCACCATCGGCAACCCAGCCGGTCATCGCGGCCGAGGGCGATTGCGTGACCTGGAGCAAGCGGGCCGGCAGAGCGTCGACCGATTTGCGCAAATGTTCAAGAAATTCCTCCGCCTTGGCCGGGGCGGCGGCGTCAATAACCAGCCAGCCGTTGACCGGGTCGATCCAGCCAAACGTGGAACGGCGTTGGATGAAGGCTCGAGGCAACAGTTCGATGGTCATTGATTCGCGCAGTTCGCGCATTTCCTTGCGGCCAACGCGGCGACCTGCGGTTTCCTCAATTGCTTTCACCCGTTCATTGGCGAACTGCTTGACCACCGAGGCAGGCAGCAACTTTTTCTCGACGCCGAGCGCCAGCAACCACTGCCGGTTGATTGCATGGACGAGTGCGCCGCCATCGCTCGGCGAGACCCAGCCGATGCTCTGCAATTCGGTGGCGCTACAGGGTTGCAGTGTCAGCGAAGAGAGTTGTTCTTCAAGATCGCTGAGCGTACTTGAGCAGTTTTTGGGCAGGCGATAAAGCTGAAGGTTTCTAAACCACATGGATCGGACTCGAAAAAGATGGCAATTATAGGGCTGAATGAGAAGCCAAATGGAGCGTTTCGATTCATTTGTCCGGACAGATTTGTTAGGAATGTTGAACGAGGTGGGCCGTGTAGTTCATAATGTCGTTATGAATGATCCACAACCACTTGATCCGCGTCGCCGGATTCGCGAACTTCTGACTATCCCCGAGAGGGATCGTACCGATGAGCAATGGGACGAGTTGAACGAACTCGAAATCCGTACGGCTCCCGGTAACCGTGAGTCAGATCGTCCTCTGGACAGGCCGATGGAGAAGCGCTCCGGTACTCAAGGCCAGAGCCGTCATCCCGAACGCATTCAGGGACAGAAAAACAACATGCCAAGGACTGATGCAAGACCAGACTCCAGGCCGCCGCAAGAGCTTCGTCCCGATGGACGACCGCTCAAACGACAACATCGGCGCCCAAAACGTCCCCTGCCTGTCGAGACGCCGGGTAACAGTTGATTGCCGATCCTCGCGCAATTTCCAATAGCCCGTGCCCGAAAGTGCCCGGGTTTTTTATTGCATCTGGCCGATGCAAGCTACAAATCACGTTCAGTAGGTTTCTTTGATCAACTGACTCTTGTGCCTGAAAGCCACAGGCATTTCCCTTTGCTTTCCTTTTCGATTGCCGTGAGTACCTGTTCGTGTTCGGCAAGTTCGTCAGTGCTGGCCTGAACGATGCGTTGTGCCTTGCCCGGAACCCGGGTTTGCGTTTGTTCCACAGTTTGAGATTGGCCTGAACCGTCTCTGGCGAGTTCCATGATCAGGCTTTCCTGGCCGCGGGTCATCGCCACATAAACTTCGGCAAGAATTTCGGCATCGAGCAGGGCACCGTGCAGGGTGCGGCGCGAGTTGTCGACACCGTAGCGCTCGCACAGCGTGTTGAGGTTATTCTTTTTTCCGGGATGCAGATCCTTGGCCATGCGCAAGGTGTCGCGAACGCCATGGCACACGGTGTTGATCGGCGCCATGTCGAGCCGGTCGAGTTCGGCATTCAGAAAACCGATATCGAAGGAAGCATTGTGGATGATCAGTTCGGCACCCCGAACGAAATCGAGAAATTCGGCGGCGATATCGGCGAAACGAGGTTTGTCCTGAAGGAATTCAAGACTGATTCCGTGAACCGAGAGCGCTCCGGCGTCGATGTCTCGCTCCGGGTTTATATAGCGGTGAAAATGGCGATTGGTCAGCCGGCGGTTGCGCATTTCGACACAGCCTATTTCGATAATGCGGTGTCCGAGTTTGTGCTCAAGGCCGGTGGTTTCTGTATCGAGAAAAATTTGGCGCATGATTGATCAATCCGTGCAGGAGATGTTCAGTACTTCGGCTATTTCGGTGATTTGCCGGCTTTGGCCAGCAATTCGTCGATGCCCCGATTGGCCAGTCCATCGGCGCGTTCATTACCGGGATGTCCAGCGTGGCCCTTCACCCACAGCCACTTGATATCGTGCAATTTGGCGAGTTCATCGAGGCGTTGCCAGAGGTCGGTATTCTTGACCGGTTTCTTGTCGGAGGTACGCCAGCCGTTGCGTTTCCAGTTGTGAATCCATGTGCTGATGCCTTTTTGCACATATTGCGAGTCGGTATGAACCTTGACTGTGGCCGGACGTTTGAGGGCTTCGAGGGCACGGATGACAGCGGTCAGTTCCATCCGGTTATTGGTCGTCTCCGGTTCGCCACCCCAGAGTTCCTTGGCATTGCTTCCTGCCTGCAAGAATACGCCCCAGCCGCCCGGGCCAGGGTTGCCACGACAGCCGCCGTCAGCGTAGATGGTGATGATGTCTTCATTGTCCACGTTGTTCGATTTCCTTTTGGGTGACGGCGGTAAGTGCCTTGCGAGCTGCCTTCTTCTGGTTCCATGGCGGCAGGATGAGGCGCATTCCACGCACCCGTTTAACTGCCCGCAGCAGATAAACACCCCCACCAAAACTCCACCAGCGGTCACCGGCCGCTTCCATGAAATGCCAGTGTTTTATCCAGCGTTCACGATGAAAGGGTGGAGCGTAACAGCCAAAATTCCCGCGTTCGACCTCAAAGCTGAGCAGTTGCAGCCAATCCTTGAGGCGCAGCACGGAAATGTAATTTCCATTCGTCGGGAACTCATCCGGACACTTGGGCAGGTGTCGGCGCAACCCCCATAATGACAGCGGATTGAAGCCGGTGATGACGAGTTGCCCTTCAGGAATCAAAATGCGTTCGACTTCGCGCAGGATCTGGTGCGGATCCTCGTGGAATTCAAGAACGTGCGGCATGACGACCAGATCGATGCTGTTTGCGGCAAAGGGTAGTTCTCTAAGATCGCAGAGGACATCAACCGGCCCCGACTCCCCGGCAACCTGGCGCAGGGGTATGCGGTTCTGGGCGAGCAGATCATATTGCGGAAAGCCGAGTTGCAGCGCGTTGTAGCCAAACAGATCAGCAACAACCGCATCGATCCTGGCCTGTTCCCACGCCATGACGTAGCGACCTTGCGCAGTCTGGAGCCAGTTGTCGATCACGGGAATTGACATTTTCCGCAGTTCTTCCACAATCAGAGCATGTTTGAAATCATCAGAATTCCGGCTTTCAAGGATAACTACATCTGGCTGTTGCGCAAAGGGGCTTCCGCTGTTGTGGTCGATCCCGGTGATGCACGCCCCGTCCTCGAGGTGCTTGAGCGGGAAGGATTGTCACTGACGTCCATCCTGGTTACGCATCACCATGCCGATCATCAGGGTGGTGTGGCGAATTTGCTGGCACATTATCCGGCCCAGGTATTTGGTCCGGCAATGGAGTCTATCACAGCCATCACTCAGCCTTTGCGTGGCGGAGAAACGATCTGTCTGGAGCCGCTGGGTGCCGTATTTCAGGTGCTCGCGGTTCCCGGGCATACGTCCGGACATCTTGCCTATTATGGTTCCGGTGCTTTGTTCTGCGGTGACACGCTGTTTGCTGCCGGTTGCGGAAGGCTGTTTGAGGGAACTCCGGCGCAGATGCACGCATCCCTGTTGCGACTGGCGGCGTTGCCCGATCAGACTGCTGTTTATTGTGCGCATGAGTATACCGAGGCCAATTTGCGTTTTGCGCTGACTGTCGAACCCGGCAACCGCCTTTTGCGGCAGCGGGTGGACGAGGTCGCCGTGGCACGTGCCAAGGGCTGGGCGACTGTACCCTCGGCGCTGGCGCTCGAGAAGGCGACGAATCCATTCCTGCGCTGTAACGAACCTGAAATCGTTGCTTCAGCACAGAGCAGGGTGGCACAGACATCTGATGCACTTGCGGTGTTTACGGTTCTGCGCGAATGGAAGAACGGTTTCTGAACGAACGATCAGTCGTTCCTCTGGGTGAGTGGTGGCGGTGGAGGCGCCCGTGTCTGCCAGGCACGATTCAGTGTATCCAGTACCTTGGCGGAATTGAAGGGCTTGATGATGAAGCCGCTGGCTCCGCCCTGGATTGATTCCTGAACGTTTTCTACGCTCGGATTACCGGTGATCATTATGACGACGATTTCCGGGCGTTTCCCTTTGATGTTCTGCAGCGCTTCCAGACCATCCATTTCCGGCATCATGACGTCGAGAAAGACGATGTCCGGTTTTGTCCTCCCGATGAATTCGAGGGCGAGTGCGCCATTTCTGGCTTCCCCGACGATCTGATAGTGCTCACTGCGCAGAATTCCGCGCAACAGTGTTCTCATCAGATCGTTGTCATCGACGATCAGGACTTTTGGAGGTGCTGGAGAAGGCGGGGGCATGATAATTCAGTTCAGTTTTCTTGAGGGTCAAGGGATCTTGTCTGGCACACACGGTTTCGTCCTTCGTGTTTTGCCTTGTAGAGAGCTAGATCGGCGGCACCAACAACCTCCTGCGGGTTGGTTTCAGGCATCGCTATAGCTGAAGCCACACCAAAACTTGCAGTGACATGAGCAAATGGCGTTCCGGGATGAGCCATAGCCAACTGTCTGATGGCTTGTCGCATCTGTTCGGCAACCAACGCGGCGCCGTGAAGTGATGTTCCCGGTAAAACGGCAACAAATTCCTCTCCGCCGTAGCGGGCGATCAGGTCACCTCCACGATCCATGCTTTGGGTCAAGGTCTGGGCGATCCGGCGCAGACACTCATCACCGCTCTGATGGCCAAAGGTATCGTTGTACATCTTGAAGAAATCGATGTCGCACATGAGTATCGACAACTCCTCGCCCTGACGCATGGAGCGTCGCCATTCCTGCAGTAGCACACTGTCGAAGTGGCGGCGATTGGCGATGCCGGTAAGACCATCGAGTGAGGTCAGTCGTTTCAGTTCCTGATTGGCGGCATCGAGTTTTCGGGTCAGCACGAGCAGCGACTGACGCATCTGGATGATGCGCTGCATGGCTCGAATCTTGGCGGCGAGAACGATTTCGCTGATCGGTTTGAGGAGATAGTCATCGCCACCCGCGGCGATTCCCATCTCGATGTCCTTGTCTTTGTTCAGGGAACTGAGAAAGATGATTGGTGTCCAGTCCCCAGGCGATTCGAGTTGGCGAATCTGGCGCGCCACTTCATAACCGTCGAGGTCGGGCATTATGATGTCAAGCAGAACCAGATCCGGGCGCTCTTTCAGAAAAAGTTCGATGCCTGAGGAACCCGTTTCAGCCGGAATCGGCGTCATGCCCATTTTCTGGATATGGCCACAAAGGAGCTTCAGGCTGGTTCTGCTGTCCTCGATGACGAGCGCTCTCATTCTGGCCTTAAAGCAAAAAAAGTAGATTAGCAATGTATTCTAGCTTGATTGGGTAGAAAGCACCCACGGCAATTTCCATGATTTCTTATTGTTCCTTCGGAAAATGGGCGTTCGTGATAGATTTAAAATTCCAACAGAAAGTTACGGCTGGATATCATGATTGACAAAGCGAAACTTCAGGCGGCTGTGCATTCCCCAAGAACGAAAAAATACGTTTTACGGATGCTGATGGCCTTCGTGCTGCTCAGTGCGTTGGGCTTTTTCGTCCTGCCACCCCTTGTCAAATCGACCTTGCTTGAACAACTCGGCAAGGTGCTGCAGCGGCCGGTAGCCATCAAGAGCGTCAGCATCAATCCCTATGCACTCTCGGTGACTCTGGAGGGCGTTGCCATCAAGGAAAGGGAAGGAGGGGAGGACTTCGCCAGCTTTGATAGCCTGTATTTGAATCTTGAGTCCGTCTCGATATTCCGTGGCGGCCCGGTTCTTGGCGAGGTCCGTCTGGCGAACCCAAAACTCAGGGTCGTGCGCTTGTCGGATCAGCGTTACAACTTCTCCGACCTGGTTGAGCAGTTCCTGGGCAAGCCCAGAAGCAAGGATCCGACGCCGTCTTTTTCACTCAATAACATTCAGTTTACTGGGGGCGTGATCGAATTCGAGGATCGTCTGCTCGACGAAAAGCATATCGTCAGCGACATCAACCTGAGTTTGCCCTTTGTGTCGAGTATGGCGTATGCCACTGAAAGCTTTGTCGAGCCCTTGTTCTCGGCGCACATCAACGGCGCACCCCTGGTCATCAAGGGCAGGAGCAAGCCTTTTGCTAATTCGCTGGAGAGCGAAATGGCGTTTGATCTTGGCAATCTTGAGATGGCAAAATACCTTGATTACATCCCGTTCAAATTGCCGATCAAGGTATCGTCCGGCGCACTGGATACGAACCTGAAGCTGGTCTTCCGTCAGGAAAAGGGAAAGCCTTCAACGCTGCTTCTATCCGGTGCAGCGGCAATCAAAAATCTTAATGTCAATACCGCGTCAGGTACTCCGCTGCTCTCCTTCAAGCATCTTGACCTGGAGCTCGGATCGGCAGATTTGCTGGGGCGCAAGTTTGTCATCGATCGTTTTACTGTGGATTCGCCGGAAGTCCATGCCCGGGTCAGCGCGCAGGGTACGATCAACTGGAACGATCTTTTCAGCAAGGAATTGGCGACAGCCGGCAGGTCACCGCCTGAAGCGGCAGGAAAGCTTGAGCCTGCTGCTCCGGTCGAGTGGTCTCTCGGCGAGGCAAAGGTGACGGGAGGTGCCCTGCGCTGGTTTGACGAGTCAAATGTCAAGCCGTTCAAGGTCAGTATCGAAGCCATTGAGTTCGACCTCAGGAAGCTCGATTCCAAAGGAACGGAGCCGGGTACGTTTGATCTTGGCTGGCGGGTCATTGCCGATGAGTGGTTGAAGATCGACGCCTTTACCGTCAAGGGCGGGCAACTCAATCTGGCCAGGCGCGAAGTCGTGATTAGCGACGTCCTGGCGCGAGGCGTGCGCGGCCTGATGCGGCGTGCGCCGGATGGCCGGATTGAATGGATCAAGCCACCCGCTTTGCGGGTAGTTGAGGTGTCGCAGAAAGAAACGTCGGTACCATGGAAGATTACGGTGGACCGCTATGTCGGAAAGGATATAGGCCTGCGTTTTGAAGACAATGCTGTTTCTCCGAAATCGACGCAAAGTATCGATGGCTTTGGCTTTGAGATGGCAAACTTGTCAACCGAGCCGGGGCAGACGGCCAAATTGGCGGCGCATTTCAAGCTCAATCGCAAGGGCGACGTTGCCGTGGATGGCAGCCTGAAAGCCTTTCCGCTCAGTGCCGACCTGAATCTGAACATCAAGACGCTTGAACTGCTCCCGCTGCAACCCTATTTCTCCGAGAAACTCGATATTGCGGTGACCCGTGGGCAGGTGAGTATGAGCGGTGCCTTGCAATTACGTCAGGCCGATGCCGACAAGCCGGGCGGTTCGGCCGATCTGGCGGGAAAATTTGCCGGGCAGGCGACGATTGGTGATTTTTATGCGGTGGACAAGATCAATTCGGCCGATTTCCTGCGCTGGAAATCGTTTTACTTCGGCAAGATCGATCTTCGACTCAATCCGGATTCAGTTTCAATCGGCGATGTGGCGCTTTCCGATTTTTTTGCCCGCATCATTGTCAGCCCGGAAGGCAAGCTCAATCTCTTGCAGATTGTGCGCCAGCCCGATGCGGGAACGGCTGTAGCGGCTTCGCCGCAGGCTGAACCGTCAGCTAAGCCTGCAGAGGTATCAGCGACAGCGTCTTCCGAGGGCAAGGCGGGTGTGCCGGTGGCGATGGAGGCAAGCGAAAGCAAGTCGGCGCTGCCGATCAGGATCGGCAAGATCACCTTGCAGGGCGGTAATGTCAGATTCACCGACAACTTCGTCAAACCGAACTACACGGCGAATCTGAAAGAGATCGGCGGTAGTGTCACCGGCCTGTCGTCCGAACCGGAAAGTCTCGCCGTTCTTGAACTGCGGGGCAGTTACGACAATGTGGCGCCGCTTAGTGTGAGCGCACAGATCAATCCACTATCGGCCAAACCCTATCTTGATTTGCAGGCGGAAATCAAAGGTGTCGAGATGACCCCGTTCTCTGCCTATTCCGGCAAGTACGCCGGCTACGAAATCGAGAAGGGCAAGCTTTCCCTGTTCGTCAAGTACAAGATCGAGAACGATCAGCTTCTGGCTGAAAATCGGGTATTTCTCGATCAACTGACGTTTGGCGACCCGGTTGAAAGCCCGGATGCCACTAAACTGCCGGTGAGACTGGCCATTTCCCTGCTCAAGAACAGGAAGGGTGAAATTGATCTCAACCTGCCCATCTCAGGGTCCTTGAATGATCCGCAGTTCAGCATTGGAGGCCTGGTCGTCAAGGTCATCGTCAATCTTTTTGTCAAGGCCGTGACTTCGCCCTTTGCCTTGCTCGGTTCCATGTTCGGTTCGGGCGAAGAGATGTCGACTATCGAATTCGACAACGGGCGGGCATCGCTTACATCCGACGCACAGAAACGGCTCGAGAGTCTGGCCAAGGCGCTGATTGACCGGCCGTCTCTAAAGTTGGAAATTGAAGGGCGTTTTGATTCCGAGCATGATCCCGAGGGACTGAAACACGCGCGCATTGAGCGCAAGCTGCGGGCATTGAAACGTGAGGATCTGACCAGGAATGGTCTGGAAAGCGGTTCGGCGGAAACCATCGAGCTTAGCGTTCAGGAGTATCCGGCGCTGCTTGAGCGGGCCTACAAGGCGGAAAAATTCCCCAAGCCGCGCAATATGGTCGGCTTGGTGAAGAGTCTGCCGGTTGAGGAAATGGAAAAGCTGATGCTAGCCAATTCAAGCATCGATGATGGCGATCTGCACGACCTGGGGGCGCGACGGGCGAAGGTCGTGCGTGACTGGCTGCTTGAACATGAGGTGTCTGCTGAACGGGTGTTCCTGCTGCCGAGTAAACCCGCCGAGACAGCAGCCAAGTCGGGTTCCGCTGAAAAGGCCAAAGGCAGTCGGGTGGATTTCTCGTTGAAGTGAGTGCCGAGTGACGCCGATAGCGGTCGAATCTTGAAAGAAAAGAATGAATGGCATGAGTGATTACTTGTTATACGGGCTGGCGGGGATGGGCGTGATTGTGCTCTTGCTGCAGTGGGTCTTGCTGCAACGTGTTGCGCGAAAGGACGATGCGCTGGATCCGTATTTTCGTGCGCTGGAAAGTGGGCTGGAGCGGGTCGAGCGCGAGTTGCGCCAGGAACTGGCGCGTGGGCGCCTGGAAACGGCGACGGCCGCGCGCGGGGATCGCGAAGAACAGTCGCAGGCGCTGGATCGTCTGGCCAAAACCCTGTCGGCCCAGTTGGGTCAGTTGGGTACCCTGCAGGGGCAGCAACTTGAGTCGTTCGCGCAGCAACTGGCGCGGCTGACACAAAGCAACGAGCAGCGCTTCGAGCAATTGCGCCTGACCGTGGAATCGCGGCTGGGAGCCATACAGGCGGACAACGCGAGCAAGCTGGAGGAGATGCGCAAGACCGTCGATGAAAAGCTGCATGCGACGCTGGAACAGCGTCTTGGCGACTCGTTCAGACTGGTCAGCGAACGTCTTGAACTGGTGCACAAGGGACTGGGCGAAATGCAGTCGCTGGCAGCCGGTGTCGGTGACCTGAAGAAGGTGCTGACCAACGTCAAGACGCGGGGAACCTGGGGCGAGGTGCAACTGGAGGCGCTGCTCGATCAGGTATTGACCGCCGAGCAGTACGAGAAAAATGTCATTACGCGGCCGAACAGCAATGAACGCGTCGAATTTGCCATCCGCCTGCCGGGACGGGAGACCGGTGAGGACGATAAGCGTCCGGTCTGGTTACCGATCGATGCAAAATTCCCGATGGAGGATTATCAGCGCCTGATCGAAGCCCAGGAGCGGGCCGATCCGCTGGCCGTCGAACTGGCTGCCAAGGCGCTTGAGATGCGCCTGCGCGATGAAGCGAAGAAGATCCGCGACAAGTACGTTGAACCGCCTTACACCACCGATTTCGCCATCCTCTATCTGCCGACTGAAGGGCTCTATGCCGAAGCCTTGCGCCGCCCGGGTCTGGCCGACGGATTGCAACGTGATTTCCGTATCAGCATTGCCGGCCCGACGACCCTGGCGGCCTTGCTCAACAGTCTGCAGATGGGATTCCGGACGCTGGCCATCGAGAAACGATCGTCGGAAGTCTGGGGTGTGCTGGGGGCGGTCAAGACCGAATTCGGCAAGTTTGGCGAAGCACTCGAATCAACACGGAAAAAGCTTGAGCAGGCGACCAAGAGTATTGAATCGGCGGGCGTGCGGACACGCCAGATCGAACGCAAGCTGAAAGGCGTCGAGGCTTTGCCGATGATTGAAGCACAGGCCAGGCTGGGTGATCTCGAAGAGATAGAGCAGAACGAGCCGAATGACGGCGAGGTATGAACATCGGGGCACTTGACACGGTGTTCCGGGCCACAAGCTATCGGGTTGAAACGGATGACGGGATTTTCGGGTTAAGAATTGGTGTACATGATCCTGCATTCGATAACTTTCTGTACCGTCAGGGTGTTTCCTGCTGGGGCCTGCTCACCGCGTATAACCCTGGAGGAATCCGCTGCGACGCTGAAAACCCCTTGCGCCAGATGCAACTGCTGGAACGCTTGCAGAGGCTAGGCTGGGCTTACCGGATTGCCTGCAATGTTGCCGATGACGGTGGGTGGCCTGCAGAACCGGGCTTTCTCCTTTTGCAGATCAGTGAAAAGGACGTATGCAGCCTGGCTGTGGAATTTTCCCAGCGGGCGTGTGTCTGTGGTGACATTGGATCCGCACCGCGCCTTGTCTGGATTTGACAGGCGGGAACCGTGATTGGCTTCCTTTTTCCCGGTGCCGGATGCGGGTAGTATCATGGTACGACATAGGTGATGAACGCCATGAGCAAACAAATAGGTCGTTTCGAGATCATTCGCGAACTGGGTCGGGGAGTACAGAGCATTGTCTATCTGGCGCGCGACCCGCATTTGCAGCGCGAGGTGGCGATCAAGACGCTGCATTTCGCCCGTCCCGATGCGCAGCAGAATCAGCAACTGCTTGCCGAAGCGCGTATTGTCAGCCAGTTGCGCCACCCCAACATCGTTCCTATCTTTGAGGCTGGAGAAGAGCAGGGCGATCTTTATCTCGTCTTTGAGTTTGTTCCGGGCAAGAATCTGGGCGACTACCTGAAAGTGAACGGTCAACTGACGCCGGTGAAAGCCCTTGCCATTCTCCACCCTGTGCTGGAAGCCATTGCTCACGCCCATGCGGCAGGAATCATTCATCGCGACCTCAAGCCGAACAACATCCTGATTGACAGCGACGGCATGCCGCGCGTGATGGACTTTGGCATTGCCGCTCATGTCGAAGCGCAATCGAACGATGCTGAAGCCTTCATGGGAACGCCGGCGTATATGGCGCCTGAATACATCGCCCGGCGAGAACACAGCGAACGTAGCGATGTGTTCTCGGCCGGACTGGTGCTCTACGAATTGTTGACCGGGCAGCAAGCAGTACAGGGCGTGAATATTTATGAAGTCATGAGCCGGGTGGCCAACGAAGAAATCAGGCTGCCGGCCGGTAGCGAGATCGACGACGAGCTTGCCAGTGTGCTCTACAAGGCGATTGCCAGGGATCCGCAGCAGCGTTTCTCTTCGGTAACCCGGATGCGCGAGGCGCTCGATGCCTACCTGGAGTCAGATGATCCAGTGGCATCGTCGGATGCCAAGCAAAGTACCATCGATTTTCTGCTGCGGCGCATGCGGCGCAAGAGTGACTTCCCGGCTCTGTCGGAGTCGGTCAGCACAATCAACAAGATAACGGGCTCTGACAAGGAAAGCATATCCAACCTCTCCAATTCGATCCTCAAGGACTTTTCCCTGACCAACAAGATTCTTCGCCTCGTTAACTCCGTGTATTTTCGACAGGCCGGTGGCGGAAACATTAGCACGATTTCGCGTGCCGTTCTGGTTCTTGGTTTTGATGCCGTACGCAATATTGCCATCACGGTCATGCTCTTCGAGCACCTGCAAAACAAGGGGAATGCCAATCAGCTCAAGGAGGAATTCCTGCGCGCCAATCTGGCCGCCATCCTGGCCAAGGATATCGGCGAAAAATCCTCGGCGCGAGATGTCGAGCAGGCCTTTATCTGCTCGATGTTTCATAGCCTGGGACGTTTATTGAGTCAGTTCTACTTCCCCGATGAAAGCGAAGAAATAAAGCGCTTGATCGAGCAGAAACCCTGTAGCGAGGAAGCGGCGTCGCTTCAGGTGCTGGGTATATCGTTCGAGGATCTGGGTGTCGGTATTGCGCGTACCTGGGGTTTCCCCAATCTCATCGTCAATAGCATGCGCAAGTTGCCGGCTGGTACCGTGCGCAAGGCCAATACTGTCGAGGAGCGCATGCGGATACTGTCGGCTTTCTCCAATGAATTGTGCTCGATGATTTCCGGAGTAGAACCCGAGCAGAGACAAAAGGAACTGCGCAAGATCACGGCACGCTTCAGCGAGAACATCACACTCAGCGAGCAGGCTTTGCGCGAGACGATGGAGAAATCATTTCAGGAGGTGGCGCAATTCGCCGGAATCATTGGTATCAATCTGAAACAATCCGTGTTCGGCAAGCAGATGAAGACGTGGAGTACAAAACCCGGGAACGCAGTGGTTCAGGAAACGCAGACGGTTGCGGACAGTGATACTGCAGAAACGGTGCTTTCCGATGTGGTTCCGGCCGGTGCGCCTGGCAGCCCGGCTGTGGAGGGTGAAACTGAAGGGGCAGCAGAAGTCGGAAATCCTGAAGTGATTCTGATGGCCGGGATTCAGGATATCAGCAATACGCTGGTCGAGGATTTCAAGCTCAATGACGTACTGCGTATCATTCTTGAAACGATGTACCGGGCCAAAGGTTTCAAGCGGGTCATCCTGTGCGTTCGCGATGCACGCAACAATTCGATGCTTGGCCGTTTCGGCTTCGGGCCGGATGCGCTGGAGATATCCCGGCGATTCAATTTCTCTCTGGTTTTCACGCCGGATATTTTTCATGCCGCTTTGTCCAAGGGCGTCGATATCCTGATCACTGATACCAATGACCCCAAGATTTCCACACGCATTCCGGAGTGGTTCCGCAAGGGGGTAAATGCCGGAACCTTTGTCATCTTTCCCTTGTGTATCAAGAGCAATCCGGTGGCCATGATCTATGCGGACAGTGATCATGCAGGCGAAATCGTCATTCCCGTGAAGGAATTGTCCCTGTTGCGCACCTTGCGCAATCAGGCGTTGCTGGCGATCAAGCAGTCTAGCTGAACTATTGCCGATAAAGACAAGCCATATTTTTCTGCTGACTTGGGATCTTTGCACGGCCTGTGGCCGTTCCTGGGGTTCTGGTGGCAGGCTTCTCGTGTCTTGATCGATCTACCAGAGCCTCCACCACGCTTCCTTGCGTTCGAGGCCGCGGGTGTAATAGACGCTGTTTGGATAGTTCTTGCGCATCAAGCGCTCGATATCGTCGCGCAGATCATTCATGCCCATCAGATCGTAGGCCTTGACCATGATGAACAAGGCTTCTTCGGTGGCTGGTGCCTCCGGATAGTTTTTCAGTGCGAACTGTGACCGGTTAATGGCAGCCACATAGGCGTTGCGCTTCATGTAGTAGCGGGCGACGTGGACCTCCAGGGAGGCCAGTGCATTAACCAGATATTTCATGCGCAGAATGGCATCCGGAGTGTACTTGCTGTCCGGAAAACGGGTCACCAGTTCCCTGAAGGCGTCAAAGGACTCGCGTGCGCCTTTCGGATCGCGCTCAGTCATGTCCTGCTGACTGACCTGGCCCAGAAAGCCCAGATCCTCGTTGAAGTTCACCAGTCCGCGCAGATAGTAAATATAGTCAACGTTCGGGTGATTCGGATGCAACTTGATGAAACGCTCACAGGCGGCAATGGCTGAAGAGGGTTCGCTGGATTTCCAGTAGGCGTAGGCGATGTCGATCTGAGCTTGCTGGGCAAAACGGCCGTAGGGGTAACGCGATTCAAGTTTCTCAAAATACTTTATCGCTTTTTCGTAGCCGCCTTCATTTAGAGAATCTTTGGCTTCGGTGTACAGCTTATTAGCCGACCAGCCTACAGTTTCATCCTTCACTTCGGGCAGAAGTCCGCAACCGGCGATGAGGGTGGCGAGGAAAAGCGCTGCGATAACCGCTAAACTACGCATAATGAAAATTCCACATAAAAAAACAGAAGTCGATCTACCCGAGACTAATCCCGGAGAGAGCGCCGAGCGTGCTGATTATAGCGCAAACCCCAAACTTGCTCTGAGCGTTCCTGCAGATTGCGCAGGCCAACGCCTGGATCAGGTGCTCGCTCGCCTGCGACCGCAACATTCGCGCAGCCGCTTGCAGAACTGGATTCGTGAAGGAAGGGTAGCCGTCGGCGCTGTGACCGTCCGTGAACCGAAGCAAAAACTTTGGGGCGGAGAACTCATTGAACTGGCCGAAGCAACTGATGAGCATAAACTGTCATCGGTCCCGGAGGCCATTGCGCTCAATATCGTCCACGAGGATGAGACCCTGATCGTGCTCGACAAGCAGGCCGGTCTGGTGGTGCATCCGGGCAGTGGCAACTGGAGCGGAACCTTGCTCAATGCCTTGCTCTACCACGCGCCCGAGCTTGAAAAGGTACCGCGTGCCGGTATCGTGCATCGGCTCGACAAGGATACCAGCGGCCTGATGGTTGTCGCCAGGACGTTGGAGGCACAGACTGATCTGGTCCGCCAGTTGCAGGCGCGCACGGTCAAACGTTTCTATCAGGCACTGGTACGCGGCAAGCTTGAGCGTGGTGCCACGGTCGATGCCCCGATTGGCCGTCACCCGACGCAGCGGACAAGAATGGCGGTGGTAAGGACGGGTAAACCGGCGCGGACGCACTACCGCATTGTCGAACGCTTTATCGACTGCACGTTGATTGAATGTGCTCTGGAAACCGGGCGGACGCACCAGATTCGAGTGCACATGACTTCCATCGGGCATCCCATTGTCGGTGATCCCGTTTATGGCGGCGGTACCAGCAGGGTACCGATCGGCCCTGAATTCCATCGGCAGGCCCTGCATGCACGCCGTCTCGGGCTGGTACACCCGGCCAGCGGCAAGCCGATGCTGTGGAAATCGAATCCTCCAGATGACATGGCCAGACTGATCGAGACTGCGCGCCTGCTGGCTTTCGAGGCGCGTGCCAGCGAACAGGAAGCGGATGAGGATTGGGACGACGATCTCGAAGGTGGTCCGGAAATCATCTACGCTTACGGCGATAGCGATAGCGGAGAAGACGACGAGGACGATGTTGAGTAGCCCACCATGGTTCGTGCCCGACTGGCCTGTACCGGAAGAGGTGCGCAGCCTGATTACCTCCCGCAACGGCGGGGTCAGTCAGGGCGTGTATTCCAGCCTTAATCTGGGCGATCATGTTGGCGATGACCCCTTTGCCGTTGCCGCCAATCGGGCGTTGTTAAAGGATGTGCTTGAGTGTGATCCGGTCTGGCTGGAGCAGACCCATGGTACCCGGATTGTCGACGCTGCCCGGTTTCACACCGGTGATCAGCCACCGCCAGCCGATGCCGCTTTCTCGCGAAAGGCAGGAGTGGTGTGTGTCGTGATGACCGCCGATTGCCTGCCGGTATTATTCTGTGATGATTCGGGGAGCGTTGTCGCTGCCGCCCACGCCGGCTGGCGCGGACTATTGGCCGGTGTTCTGGAAGAAACCGTCGCGGCGATGGGCGTCCCCGGCAAAAATCTCATGGCCTATCTTGGACCAGCCATCGGGCGGCAGGCTTTTGAAGTGGGCGACGAGGTCCGTTCGGCTTTCGTCTCCGTAGATGAAAAGGCAGCGGCAGCTTTCAGGCCGTCACTGCCTGGTAAATGGCTGGCGGACATCTATCTTCTGGCCCGCCAGCGTCTGGCAGGGCAGGGTGTTGAAAGGGTTTTTGGTGGCTCGTTCTGCACCGTCAGTGAAGCGGACCGCTTCTTCTCATACCGGCGCAATGGGCAGACCGGGCGCATGGCATCAATGGTCTGGCTGGATAAACCGTAACGAAATACGCAGAATCTACGGGTCGAGTTGGCCTGACGTGAAACATATCCGTGAAATGATTCCGCTTGTGGTGAGCCCCTACAACTATTAAGGCCTTTCGACAGGACGAACGGTATTATCATCCGGTGTGGCGATGTCTTCAATGATCGATGGGATGTATCTAGCTACAGTTTCGCTCGGAAGGCATTGCAGCACGTTCGCATTAACAACTAGACCGGTCTAATAAAAATCGATCTGATATTGGTTTATCAATTAATGAATTCTTGGCATGGAGGTGCTTGGCATGGGCAACACTGTATTGGCTTCTGAATCAATA
Source organism: uncultured beta proteobacterium (assembly GCA_903910495.1). The sequence continues at coordinate 1,037 of CAIVZW010000468.1, read as the reverse complement.
AATTCTAAAACCAGTCCCGTTATTGGTGTAATCGAGCCGGGGTTCGCCGACTACAGTGTTGAGCGTCGAGTATTGGCACCGCTTGGCGCTGAAGTACGCAGTTTGAAGTGGGAAGGGAATCGCTCTGTTTTGCTGGAACAGTTGCGCAACGTAGATGTTGTTCTTGTCAGAGATACCTCTTTGGACGCTGAAGCCATCGAACATCTGAGAGAAAACGGCGGCATCGTTCGCTATGGCGTCGGTGTCGATACGATCGACCTGGAAGCCGCGAAGCGACGCGGAATTCGCGTAGCCAACGTACCCAATTATGGTGCTGAAATCGAAGTTAGCGACCATGCGGCTGCTCTGACTCTGGCTCTTGTTCGTCGGGTAGTCTCACGAAATGAACAAGTCATGAATAAACAATGGGGTTTTGGCCAGAAAGAACCGATTTATCGTATTGCCGGCTCCACATTAGGCCTGGTCGGATTCGGGAAAATCGCCCGTGCCTATCTGGAAAGAATGCGCGCTTTTGGTGTGGGTGATGTGCTCGTTTACGACCCTTACGTGCCTGACTCTGTCCTGGAGCAACATAAAGTTATCCGGGTCGAATTTGATGATATGTGTCTTCGCTCCCGAATCATCTCCTTGCATGCGCCGGCTACAGCAGAAAATCACAACATCATCAATGAACGTACTTTAAGCCTGATGAACAAAATGACTTGTCTCATCAATACCTCAAGAGGCGGGCTTGTTGACGTCCATGCTTTAGCGAGTGCATTAAAAGCCGGCAAGATATTCGGAGCTGCACTCGATGTTCTGGATCGTGAGCCCATCACCGAGGATTGCCCATTACGCGGATTGAAAAACGTGATTCTGACCGATCATACCGGTTGGTACTCTGAATCTTCCGTCGAGGTACTTCAGGAAGGTGCTGCACGTGCCGCCTACGAAATACTGACGACCGGAACTCCGACAAATTGGGTGAACAGATGGTGACATGCCACATTGTATCGTGACTGTCTGTCCCGGACTCGCCGTTGCCGGAAGCGGGAAAT
>CAIVZW010000467.1 GCA_903910495.1 uncultured beta proteobacterium | reverse complement strand
GCCATCGAGGTTGGACACATAATGCACGACGAGTGCAGGATGGCTAACCGAGCGCAAGGCGTAAGCCATCATCTTGGGACCCAGATCGGAGCCGCCGATACCGATATTGACGACAGTGCGAATCGGTGCCCCCTTGTGTCCGAGGCACTTGCCTTCACGCAAACGTTCGGCGAATTCGGCCATGCGCCGCTTTGTTTCAACCACCTCCGGCATCACATCAAACTGGCGGCTCGGGAACGGCCCGGCGGAACGCCGCAAGGCAACGTGCAGTACCGAACGGTCCTCGCTGGTATTGATATGCTCGCCGGCAAACATGCGCTCCATCCGGTTGGCAAGCTGAGCCTCTTTGGCCAGCGCAGCCAGCAGCCCGAGTGTCTCGCTGGTCAGGCGCTGCTTGGAAAAATCATAGAAAATGTCGTCAAACGACAGGGATAGTGAATCCACGCGCTGCGGATCACTGGCAAACAAGTCCCTGAGCCGAATCTTCCCAAAACTTTGACGATGGGCATCGATGGCCGCCCATGCAGGCGAGGCAGTGATCGTCATATCGGCAACACCCCTGTTAATGGTTCACTAGTTCTGCAGCCAAACACCGCAGCGAGCAATACGCTCAGGGCTATTCTATGCGAATTACTTGCCCTGCCACGAGTCTCTGTCCATAAATTTTCCGCCGGCAAACATTGTCAGAACATTTTCAACGGGATAATTTCCATCATCCCGCCCGGAAACAGCACCTATGCTTGAAAACACCGCAGGGAAAGAACCCGTATCGCGCGCAGGGGCCGGGGCTGGAAAAATCCCCTGATTTAGCGGATAATTCGCAGCCTTGGTTGGCAGTTTGCAATACCAGTGTTCTACTATTTTTCGGGTATCGGGATGGTAGTTGCGTGTTTTCGTAATCGAAGTGCCGATCTCAGGTTTAGGTTTTTATTATTATTAAGGAAAGTAAATCATGGCTATCAAAGTAGGCATCAATGGTTTTGGTCGTATCGGACGAATGGTTTTCCGTGCAGCGGTTCAGAATTTCAGCGACATCGAAGTTGTTGGCATCAACGACCTTCTCGAGCCTGACTATCTGGCCTACATGTTGAAGTACGACTCCGTGCATGGCCGTTTCAAGGGTCAAGTATCCGTCGAAGGCAACACGCTGGTGGTCAACGGCAAGAAGATCCGTCTGACGGCCGTCAAGGATCCGGCTGAACTCAAGTGGAACGAAGTCGGTGCCGATATCGTCGTCGAATCGACCGGTTTGTTCCTGACCAAGGAAACCTGCGAGAAGCACATCGCGGCTGGCGCCAAAAAGGTCATCCAGAGCGCCCCGTCCAAGGATGACACCCCGATGTTCGTGTTTGGCGTTAACGACAAGACCTATGCCGGCCAGACCATTATCTCCAATGCCTCATGCACGACCAACTGCCTGGCTCCGGTGGCCAAGGTACTGAACGACACCTTCGGCATCAAGCGTGGCCTGATGACTACCGTGCATGCCGCCACCGCTACCCAGAAGACCGTTGACGGACCGTCCAACAAGGATTGGCGCGGTGGCCGCGGGATCCTGGAGAACATCATCCCGTCTTCGACTGGTGCGGCCAAGGCTGTTGGCGTGGTAATTCCTGAGCTGAACAAGAAGCTCACCGGCATGGCTTTCCGCGTACCGACTTCCGACGTTTCCGTGGTCGACCTTACCGTCGAACTGAACAAGGAAGCCTCCTACAAAGACATCTGCGCGGCCATGAAGGCAGCTTCCGAAGGTGCGATGAAGGGCGTTCTCGGCTACACCGAAGACAAGGTCGTGTCGACCGACTTCCGCGGCGAAGCCATGACTTCGGTCTTTGACGCCGAAGCCGGTATCGCGCTGGACAGCACCTTCGTCAAGGTTGTTGCCTGGTACGACAACGAATGGGGATACTCCAACAAGGTGCTGGAGATGGTCCGCGTCATGTCCAAGTAATAGCCGGACAAAAGGGCACTTCAGGGTGCCCTTTTCTGTTTTCAACAGCTGTTTTGAATCGAGTATCGCCATGACTTTCAAACGCCTCACCGACCTGGACGTCTCCGGCAAGCGCGTCTTCATCCGCGCCGACCTCAACGTGCCGCAGGACGACAAGCTCGCCATCACCGACGACACCCGCGTCCGCGCGGCTCTGCCCGGCATCCAGTACGCCCTGTCCAAGGGTGCTGCGGTGATGGTCACCTCTCACCTTGGCCGCCCGACCGAAGGCGAGTTCAAGTCGGAAGACTCTCTCGCACCGGTTGCCAAGCGCATGTCCGAACTGCTCGACAAGCCCGTACGCCTCGTCCAGAACTGGGTTGATGGCGGCTTTGAAGTCAAGCCGGGCGAAGTTGTCATGCTGGAAAACACCCGCTGCAACAAAGGCGAGAAAAAATGCGACGACGAGCTATCGAAGAAAATGGCGGCGCTTTGCGATGTATGGGTGATGGACGCCTTCGGCACGGCGCATCGCGCTGAAGCCACCACCTACGGCATGGGCAAGTACGCCAGGATCGCCTGCGCCGGCCCCTGTGTCGCCTCCGAACTCGAAGCCCTGACCAAGGCCTTGGCCCATCCGGCACGTCCGATGGTGGCCATCGTCGGTGGTTCAAAGGTTTCGACCAAGCTGACCGTACTCGAAAGTCTGTCGTCTAAAGTTGACCAGTTGGTCGTTGGCGGCGGTATCGCCAATACCTTCCTGCTGGCTTCGGGCAAGAAAATCGGCAAGTCACTCGCCGAGCGTGATCTCGTCGATCAGGCCAGGGCGGTCATGGCCAAGGTCAAGGTTCCGTTGCCAACCGATGTAGTCTGCGCCAAGGAATTCTCGGCAAGCGCGACGGCGACCGTCAAGAGCGTTGATGACGTGGCTGACGACGACATGATCCTCGACATTGGTCCGGATTCGTCCAAGGCGCTGGCCGAGATCATCGCCAAAGCCGGCACTGTAGTCTGGAACGGTCCGGTCGGCGTCTTCGAAATGGAACCGTTCGCCGGTGGCACCAAGGCGCTGGCCGCTGCCGTCGCCTCGTCCAAGGCCTTCACCCTGGCCGGTGGCGGTGACACGGTCTCGGCCATCAACGTTTTCAAGATCGAAGACAAGGTTGGTTACATTTCGACCGCAGGCGGCGCATTCCTCGAGTTTCTCGAAGGCAAGCGCTTACCGGCTGTCGACATCCTTGAATCCCGCTTCCAGGACTGATTTACGACGCAAGCAACAAAAGCGGAGCTGCCGGAATCGGTACCTTCGCTTTTTTTCCGCCCAATTAACCCAGGTAAACCCCCATGACCATCGAAGCCAAACTTATGGAAACCCTGCGCAAAAGGCGCGAACGGATTACCCAGCACATCAGCCCTGAGAAACTGGCAGCCATGCATGCCAAAGGCATGCTCTCGGCACGCGAGCGGATCAGCGAACTGTTTGACGAAGACACCTTCCAGGAAGTCGGCATGCACGCCAAGCACAATGCCGTTCACTTCGGCATGGAAGGCCGCGAACTTCCGGCAGACGGAGTAATTACCGGCTCCGGATACATTGGGAACAAGCAGATTGCCGCGTTCTGCCAGGACTTCAGCGTACTGGCCGGCACCTTGGGCAAAATGCAGGCGCGCAAGATCACCCGCATCATGCGCTATGCCCAGAAGGTCGGCATTCCCGTCGTAGCCTTCAAGGATTCCGGTGGCGCGCGCATTCAGGAAGGAGTCGATGCCCTCTCCGGCTATGGTGACGTTTTTTACACCAATGTCCTGCTCTCCGGCGTGGTTCCGCAAATTGCCGTCATCTGTGGCCCCTGTGCCGGGGGCGCCGCCTACTCACCGGCGCTGATGGATTTCGTCATCATGACGCGCAAAAATTCCTACATGTGCCTGACCGGCCCCGAAGTGATCAAGGCGGTCACCGGACGCACGACGACCATGGAAGAAATCGGCAGCGCGGAGATGCACGCTTCAGTCAGCGGCAATGCCCAGTTCATCGCCGAGAACGACCAGCACGCCATTGCCATGGTCAAGCAGATTCTGTCCTACATGCCGTCCAATAATACCGAAGACCCACCGCACGACCTGTCGATGCCGATCGATGAAACGGCCGATCATGGAATCGACGACCTGATCCCGGCCGACCCGTCCGAACCGCTCGACATGTACGCCGTGATCCGACGCCTCGTGGACAATGGCGAGCTGCTCGAAGTGCACGCCAACTTTGCGCGCAACATCATTATCGGCTTTGCACGGTTTTCCGGGGTCATTGTCGGCATCGTCGCCAATCAGCCGATGGTGATGGCCGGCGCGCTCGACCTCGATGCCGCCGACAAGGTGGCGCGCTTCATCCGTACCTGCAACGTGTTCAACATTCCCCTGGTCACGCTCGTCGACGTCCCGGGCTTCCTGCCCGGCGTTGAAGAGGAGCGGGGCGGGATCATCCGTCATGGCGCCAAGATGCTGTTTGCCTTCGCCTCCTGTACGACACCAAAGATTACAGTCATCCTGCGCAAGGCGTATGGCGGCTCCTATCTCGCCATGTGCAGCCAGGAACTGGGTGCCGACATGGTATTCGCCTGGCCGACAGCGGAAATTGCCGTCATGGGCGCCGATGCAGCGGTAAAAATGCTCTATCGCAAGGATCTCGAGAAAGCCGAAGACCGCGTGGCGCGTACCGCCGAACTGACACAGGAATACCGTGACGAGTTCGCCTCACCCTACGAGGCGGCGGCCAATTTCTACATTACTGACGTAATCGAGCCCGGCGCTACCCGGGCAACCGTTTCTCTCGCGCTGCGCAAGACACTGGGCAAACGCGAACTACGGCCAAGCAAGAAACACGGCAACATGCCGATGTAAATTGAAGAGAGCCAACGACCATGTTCAGCATAGCCACCATCAAAGCCCTGCAGATTTACGGCATTTCCATCGCCATCTCGATGTTTGTTGCCGTTCTGATCAAATTGCTGGTTGTCGTTACCAGCCGCGTCAAACCCTTAGCCAGAGTGGCAGAAGCCCCGCAGAAAACTGCAGAGCCTCCCATTGCCGGCATCAGCGATGAAGTGGTCGCGGCGATTTCATCGGCAATCGCCCTTATAACGGGACCGCACCGTATTCTGCATATCGCCGAGAGCAATCGATCCTGGTCGAATGCAGGCCGCGTCGCCCAGCATTCCCATCAGCCAAGACACTAATCAAGGACATTCATCATGCAAAGACTTTTCAGAATCAATGTAAATGGGACTGATTACGACGTAAGCGTCCAGGAACTCACCGATGTCAACTCGCAGATCATGCCCAAATACAGCGCAACCGCTCCTGTGCTGGCAGTCAGTACTGCACCTGCACCAACCGCTTCTGCTGCTCCGGCTCCTGTAGCACGCGCTCCAGCCGGTTCCGGCGATCAGTGCGCCCAGATGAGTGGCGTTGTCGCCAGCATCCTGGTCAAGCAAGGGCAAAAAGTGATTGAAGGCGATCGCATCCTGGAGCTGGAAGCGATGAAGATGAAGGTTCCGGTCATCGCCAGTCGCTCCGGAACCGTTTCTCAGATTCTCGTCAAGGCCGGTGACGGCGTGGAAAAGGGACAAGCCCTGGTTTCCCTCGCTTGATGCAAATTTCCTCCAACCATCCGCCAATAAACAACAAAATCAGGCGACTCGCAACGCCTGCCATTGGGTCTGAATCGTATGGAAACCCTTAATTTTCTCGACCTCTTTCAGGGTATCGCCACCCTGATTGCCTCCGAACCCAAAATCATGATCGGACGCATTTTCCTGATGCTGCTCGGTTTTCTCCTGATCTATCTCGGTTCGCGCAACGTCCTTGAACCCCTGCTGATGATCCCGATGGGGCTGGGCATGTCGTCGATCAATGCCGGCGTGATGTTCCTTGAAGGCGGAAAGATGGGGACGCTGTTTGTTGACCCGCTGATGTCCGAGGCGTCGGATCTGGTCAACATCATGCAGATCAACTGGCTGCAGCCGATCTATACACTGACTTTCAGCAATGGCCTGATTGCCTGTCTGGTATTCATGGGCATCGGCGTACTGCTTGATGTCGGTTACGTCATGGCGCGTCCATTCCAGAGCATGTTCATTGCCCTCTTTGCCGAACTCGGAACCATCGCCGTTTTCCCGATCGCCGTCGCCCTCGGTCTTACCGAGTTGGAAGCCGCTGCCGTCGCCACAATCGGCGGTGCCGACGGCCCGATGGTCTTATTCACCTCACTGATTCTGGCCAAGCACCTGTTCGTACCGATCACGGTTGTCGGCTATCTGTATCTTGGCCTGACTTACGGTGGTTACCCGTATCTGATCAAATGGCTGATCCCGAAGAAGCTCCAGGGCATCGACATGTCCGATGATCCCAGTCCAATTATCAGCCGCTCGCAAAAACTCATCTTTGCCGTCGTTGCCTGTACTCTGCTCTGTCTGCTGTTTCCTGTCGCAGCGCCGCTGTTCTTTTCCCTTTTTGTCGGTGTAGCGGTACGCGAAAGTGGACTGGAGAATTTTTCCAATCTGATCGGCGAGACCTTCCTCTATGGCGCAACCTTCTTCCTCGGCCTGACCCTGGGTGTTCTATGCGAAGCCAGCACCTTGCTTGAACCGACGGTGCTCAAGCTGTTGCTGCTCGGCATGCTGGCCCTGCTGATTTCTGCGCTGGGCGGGATTCTCGGCGGTTACATCATGTATTTTGCGACCGGGCGAAAATTCAACCCGATGATCGGAATCGCCGGTGTCAGTTGTGTGCCGACAACGGCCAAGGTCGTGCAAAAGATCGCCAGCGACGTCAACCCGTCGGCAATCATTCTGCCGCAAGCCTTGGGAGCGAATATCAGCGGCGTCATCACCACCGCCATCATTGCCGGGGTCTATGTCGCGATGTTGCGCTAGAAAAACTGCAGTGCCATCCCTGCGACGCGACAGGCGCAAGTATGGTGCTGGAGTTGGGGACCTGGTTTCTTTCTTGGAAGCACCGGAATTTTTCCAGGCATTTCCTGTCCGATAACCTCAGATCAGCATCACGATATAATCATCCTGATGGTCCGCATGCCGAAACCGGACTAAACTAGTTTCACTGGAATCGGTTTGTTTCACGGTTTCGGATGTCAAAAATTCAGTAGTGGGGAGGATTCGCAACCATGGATGTTCATCTTTATTTTTCTCTCATACCCGAAGCACTGATTGCCTCAAACCTTCCGCCGGAAAAGTTCGGGCAGTACTACGCCACCGGCAGCAGTTACAAATCCAAGGGGCAGTGCATATTCTTCGAAGTCGACGTCAGCTTCCGCAGCGATTATTTCGACATCCAGACCGCCATTGAGCGCTGCGTTCCAACCGCTGACGGTACGCCCAAACACTCGGTCTATGTTTCCGTCTATCGGGTACTTGAACACCTCCCGCTCAGCGCCCTCGGCAAGCTTTATCTGACGACCTCCTACGGCCATACCCTGGGGCTGGTG
>CAIVZW010000466.1 GCA_903910495.1 uncultured beta proteobacterium | reverse complement strand
TTGTTGCCTTGCATCGTGGTTTCAAATTCTGACGGAGACACATATGAAAAGATTATTGCTCGCTGTTTTTGTATCGGTAATGGCCCTTGGCCTGAGCGTGGGAAGCGCTGAAGCGGCCCGCATGGGCGGCGGAAAATCGGTCGGCATGCAACGCCAGTCGGTCGCACCGAGACCTGCCACACCCGCAGCCACCCCGGCAGCGCCGACGGCTCCGGCGGCCGCACCGGCTGCCGCACCCAAGCGCAACTGGATGGGTCCGCTGGCCGGTCTCGCCGCCGGTCTTGGCATTGCCGCTCTGCTCTCGCACTTCGGCATGGGCGAAGGCATGGCCAATATGCTGATGATTGCCTTGCTGGTGATGGCGGCCGTTTTCGTCTTCAAGCTGCTGTTCCGCAAGAAAACGTCCGAACCGCTGGCCTCCGAGCCGATGCAATACGCCGGTGCAGGTAGCCCGGCCATGGTGCCACCGGTGCAGGACTTCCCCCGCTCCGGTTCGGTCGCTTCTGCTGACGTTCCGGTCGCACGGCGCATTCCTGATGGCTTTGACAGCGAGGGTTTCCTGCGCGTGGCCAAACTCAACTTCGTCCGTCTGCAGGCGTCAAACGACGCCAGGAACATTGACGATATTCGTGAATTCGTCAGCCCGGAGCTGTTCGCCGAAATCCGGATGCAGATTGACGAACGCGGCGCCGCGCCGCAACAAACCGACATCGTGACCCTGAACGCCGAACTTCTCGAAGTCACGACCGAGTCCGGCCGCCACATTGCCAGCGTGCATTTCAGCGGCATGATTCGCGAGGTAGCCGGGGCTGCGGCGGCGCCGTTTGACGAAGTCTGGAACCTGAGCAAACCTGCCGACGGCAGCAAGGGCTGGGTCATCGCCGGAATCCAGCAACTGAGTTAAGGGTGAAATAAGACCCGAAGCCCTGCTGCGGGGTACGGAGAAGACATCTGGAATCAGGCTGTTTTCTCCGTCTCTTTCGGTGGGGGTTTTTCACAAGGCGCAAACCGTTCAGTGGGTTTCTGATGCTGGCTAACGCGGCGTTCAGCTTTGTCAATCATCTTCTGGATGGGGAAGACTGGGCGTGCTCACGCCTCAAACCGTTTGCCGGGCAAACCGTACGCCTTGAACTGGGTGCGCTGAACTTTCTGCTTGAAATTACCGCCGAGGGCCGCTTCAGGGCGGGCAACAGAGATGGCGAAACGACCGTAATCATTGCCCTGCCAGTGCAGGCGCCGATTCTCGTCCTGACTGACCGCCCATCCCTGCTTGCCGCCGCACGGATCAACGGCTCGGCCGAACTGGCGGAAGCCCTTGGTTTTGTTTTCAGCAATCTGCACTGGGATGTGGAAAGTGATCTTTCACTGGTGCTTGGCGACATCGCCGCTCGCCGGCTGGTTGAAGGTGGCCAGCAAGCAGCCCGATGGACACGTGATCAGGCCATGAATCTGGCGCTGAATCTTGCCGAGTATCTTACCGAGGAAAACCAGACCCTCGCCCGGCCCCGGGACGTTGCCACCTTCTGTCACGAGGTAGCCACGCTGAACGATGAGGTGTCAGCGCTCGAAGCCCGCCTGATCGTCCTCGAAGGCTGATTCCGCGCCGCGCGCCGGCATGGGCCCATGCCCTCTGGCTTGGTGTTTTCTTGCCGTACGAAGGGCATTATTTGCCGGTTGTTGTTGCCGTTTCCTGAAAATCGGCTGATTTTCTGCAATTTCGCTTCATGGCACGCCGCTTGCGGTGCTTCGTTTCCCAAACCAGCCAGGAGCGAACAATGAAGATCGAACAATCAACTGTGGCGATGAGTGCCAGCCATGATTTCTCCAGTGAATGCGAATTCAGGATCGAATCCGGGAGCAGCTTCCGGACCGTCTTCGCTGGCGTGTCGCAGGCCAGCGAACTTTCGACAGGTACTGAAGCGGATCGGCAGGCGCAGGTATTGCTGAGGCTTGAAGCCCTGATTGCCCGCCTGCTGGAGTTCATTTCGGGACATCAGGATTCGCCGGTGACGGATCTGCGCGAGGTGCTGCAAACGAATGATGAAAATCTTCCGGATAGAACTTCCAGTCGCCCGCAACGGGTAGTCGAGATGGAATGGAAACAGCAGGTCACCGAGACCATTCGCGAGCACGAGAGCACGGATTTTACGTCGACGGGAACAATCCGCACGGCCGATGGCCGCTCGCTCGACTTCCGGCTGGATCTGGCCATGTGCCGTGACTTCGCCTGCGAAAGAAAGACAACGACCAGCGACAAGGTCGTGCTGCGCGACCCGCTGGTGATCAATTTCGACGGCAAGGCCGCCGAGCTCTCAGGCAAGCGTTTTGCGTTCGATCTCGACGCGGACGGAAAAACTGAACTGATTCAGAGTCTGGGCAGCGGTAGCGCTTATCTGGCGATCGACAGCAATGCCGATGGCTGCATCAATGACGGCAGCGAATTGTTCGGCACCCGTTCCGGGAATGGTTTAGCCGATCTGGCGAAGCTCGACGACGACGGCAACCACTGGCTGGACGAGTCGGATGCCGCTTTTGACACCCTGCGCCTCTGGCAACGGGATGCCTCGGGCCAGGATAGTCTCGGTACCCTGCGCGATCGGGGCATCGGTGCTCTCTACCTCGACTCGACGGAGACGCCCTTCGCTCTGACCGACGCCGACAACCGTTTGCTTGCCCAGATACGCGCCAGCGGCTTCTACCTGCGTGAAGATGGCGGTGCGGGTTCGCTACAGCAGGTCGATCTGGCGGTTTAATGGTCTTTCGCGGCTCCTGTTCTGCCGCCGACGAGCATCCAGAGGTAAGCGGCCAATTGCAGGACAAAGAGCGCGGCGAAGGCGTTCCGGTGGGCGATCACTACACTGTGACCGCTGGCCTGGAGGGTATCGATCAGCGCATAGGCCACCACCATGGCCACGTTCATGGCGGCCAGATGGTTGGCGGCCTGCGTGCGCGAAAAGCCAGTGACGTGAATCATCCACGCGCCTGACCACAGGCTCTGTATAGCCATGAAACCACCAATCTGGGCAAAACCAAGCGGTGCAAAACGCCAGAAATAGGCTATTCCACTTGATGAGCCGGCTTTATGAGAAGACCTAGTATCCGTAGTAAAAATCAGGATTTCAAGGTATCGCCCCCACCCTTGGTTTCACAGATCAGACTGTAAGTATCGGGCTCGCGGTGCTGTTCGAAGTTAAAAACATTGTCCCTGATTTCGCTGCAACGGTCGAGGTCGCAGGAAGCGGTAGCCAATTCGTCGCCAAGCGTTGAACACATAGCGACAATCTCGCCGGTTGGCGCAACGATGCAACTTTGCCCGAGCAGTTCGCTCCCCTCCTCGTCACCCGCTTTGGCCACGCCAACGATCCACATCCCATTCTGGTACGCCCCGGCCTGCAGCGAAAGGTGGTTGTGAAAGGCCTGGAGGTGATCATGCTCGGGCGCCTGAGAGTAATGAACCGGCGTGTTGTAGCCGATGAAGGCCATTTCCACATCTTGCAGACCGAGTACGCGATAGGTTTCCGGCCAGCGCCGGTCATTGCACAAGGCCATTCCGAAAACGCCCTTGTGGCCACCGATACTCGTGCGAAACGCCGGAAAGCCGAAGTTGCCACGTTCGAAGTAACGCTTTTCCAGATGCTGAAAACGACGCCAGGGCTCATGCTCGGTGTGGCCGGGCAGATGGATCTTGCGGTACTTGCCAACAATTTCAGCATTCTTGTTGACCAGAATGGAACTGTTGTAGCGATGAACGCCATCGGCTTCCTCTGCCAACTCGGCATAGCCCAGGTAGAAACCGATAGCGAGCTTCTTGGCTTCGTCAAACAGCGCTTGCGTTTCCAGACTGGGCATTTCGCGTTCAAACCAGGTATCGACGTCATCCTGGTTTTCAAAGTACCAGCGTGGGAAAAACGTGGTCAAGGCCAGTTCAGGATAGGCGACAAGGTCGCAGCCGCGTGATCTGGCTTCGCGCATCAGCTCGATGAGTCGAACGACGACGGCACGACGCGTGTCGTTGCGAGAAATCGGACCTAACTGGGCCGCGCCAATGACTAGCTTGCGCTTCATGAGGAATCTCCTGACTTGACTGTTATGTGCTGCCTGTGAGTTCGCAAAGGACCGAGAGCAGGACATTAGCCCCGGCTTCGATATGCTGCGGGTGGGAATACTCAAGCACATTGTGGCTGATGCCATCAACGCTTGGGATAAAAATCATTGCGGTCGGACACACAGCCGCCAGCATCTGGGCATCGTGCCCGGCACCACTGGGCATGCGACGCGTTGACAAGCCCTGAGCCTGAGCAATACGCTCGATACGATCGGTCATTTCCGGCGCAAAAATGACCGGTTCGAAACGCGCCAGGCGGCGCGTCGTAATCTGTACTTTTTCAGCGACGCGAAGTGTTTCCAGGAATGTATCCAGGCGGGATTCTGCACCACGCAGCAAGGTTTCGTCGGTATTGCGCAGATCAACGGTTAGCGTCGCCCGGTTAGGAACCACGTTTATCAGATTGGGAAAAAACTCAATGCGCCCGACCGTAGACACCTGGTTGCCGCCGATTTCATTGGCCAGTTCGCGCACGAAGTGGATAATCGCGCCTGCCACCCAGCCAGCGTCACGCCGCAGCGCCATCGGCGTGGTGCCGGCATGATTCGATATCCCATGTATCTCAATCTCGGCCCATGAAATGCCCTGAACCGATTCCACAACACCAATTTCAATGCCGCCATAGTCAAGCACCGGACCTTGCTCCACGTGCAGTTCAACGAAGGCGCGCGGGGTGACGGCTGGAGTTGGCGCGTCGCCGGCATAGCCGATACGAACCAGGTTTTCGTTGACCGTCGACCCATCGATTCCAATGGTTCGCAGGGCATCATCCAGCCCCAGCACTCCGGTGAATACCAGACTGCCCATCATGTCGGGCGCAAAGCGGGCACCTTCCTCGTTGGTGAAGAACGCCACAGCCAGCGGATACTCCGTTTCGATGCGCGCATCGTTCAGCGTCGCGACGACTTCGAGCCCGGCGAGTACACCGAGATTGCCATCATATCGGCCTCCGGTACGCACGGTGTCGATATGCGAACCCGTCATCACCGCCAGGCCGGGTTGGCGCCCAGCCCGTGTTCCGACGACATTCCCGATGGCGTCAATACTGATCTCCAGACCTAGCTCACGCATCCAGTCACAGACCAGATCACGACCGGCCTTGTCAGCATCCGAAAGCGCAAGCCGAGCGCAACCGCCGCCCTCAATTGCTCCGATTTCCGCGAGGCGGGCAATGCGTCGGTGCAGTCTTTCACCGTTGATTTCGAGTGTTTTTTTCATCATTTTGGCTCATGTTTAACAAGTATGACCCAACGGAAAACGAAATGTTCCTCTAGGGAAATGCTGAACAATTCAGTTTGACCGAGAACTTGGCGGGATATATTGCTGAATATTCTGAAACCAGTCGATTTTGCGAGCGATTGGGCTACTTTTCGGTGGTTTTTCTGCTCATTTCCATGTTCAGGACGCACCT
>CAIVZW010000465.1 GCA_903910495.1 uncultured beta proteobacterium | reverse complement strand
GTGAGCGCCTCAAAGGCGCCAATGAAACCTTGAGCCGCCCTTGGCCGCAACCTGCCTGGCCGGGCTGATCGTTTTTTTATTTCAGGTCCACTGCCGTTCCTGCCCCTGACATTGACTGGTCACAGTCACCCAACGTCAACCCGTTCGTGGTGAGCTTGTCGGACCATGAACTGCCCTTCGATGCCCCGAAGGAAATCCCCCTGTGGGACAGGCTCAGGGCGAACGGGTTTTAGGCTAATGGATAATCTGGAATTATCGGTATTATTCATCGACCTGAAGTAACCTGCATTCAGGCCCGCCATGAGGCGCATATTTTTAAAGGACATTCGTGACACACGCAAGCAGTTCGATGCAGGCATCATGCCTTGCACTGGGAATTGCCGCCAGTCTGGCCCATGCCGAAACAGCTTCGCCGGGCCAGCTGCCAGGAGTGGCTGCTCAATGCCTGACATGAAAACTCGCCGCCGCAGCCGACACAGCCACCGTCGGCGAACTGCGCGCCGCGTGTGCAGCCGAAACGGCGTCCGTGACCGCGTCGCTCGGCAAGGAAGCGCCGGAAGGTACCGAACCGCCGATCACGCATCGACTCGACACAGAGCGTGACGTTACCAACAAGCTGTATACGATCACCGCGCATCACCCCAACTACTTCCTGCTCGGCAGCTACTCACAACATCGCCCGAGCAGTGTCAGCTTCGTCCTTGGCAGCTAGACGGATGAACAGGCCCAGAAAGTCGAGAGAAAATTCCAGATCAGCCTGAAAGCACTCCTTTTGCAGGATGCGTTTAACGGTACCGGCGACCTCTTTGTCGGCTACACGCAGCGTTCGTTCTGGCAGATGTATAACCGGTCAGCGTCTTCACCGTTTCGGGAAACCGATTACAAACCCGAAGCATGGCTCAGGCGCGTGGTCAATCAGCCTGTTCTGGGCTGGAATGTGTCCACCGTCGCGCTGGGCGTCAATCACCAATCGAATGGCCGGGGCAAAGACTACTCGCGCAGCTGGAATCGGCTTCTGGGCAGCATCGCGCTCGAGCGTGGCGACTACGGCGTAGTCTTGCGCCTATGGTGGCGAATACCCGAGAGTGATTCGCATAACAACAATCTCGACATTACGCAGTACATGGGCCATTTTGATCTAACGATTCTTCGGCGCTTCGGCGAACACTCCTTCGACTTGATGCTGCGCAACAACCTCAAGACGCAGGACAATCGCGGTGCCCTGCAGTTGGGCTGGAGTTACCCGCTGACACCGACGCTCAGGGCTTATGGGCACTGTTCTCCGGCTACGGCGAAAGCCTGATGGATTACAAGGTGCGCCAGAACTCAATCGGCGTGGGGCTGCAATTGCTCGACTGATAGCTACGCGGCCTGGTACGCAGAATGGGATCAGGGCATTGATGCGATGGGGTAAGGTCAGCTCCACGGGATGATCAAGATCAGCAGCCTGCCGGTTTGAGTCATTCGACCGATAAGCCTGCCAGGCCGGTTAAGAACTGACAGAGGTCACCCAAGTATCTTGGCTTCCGTTCAGAGTTTTGCCATTGCAATGTTCCGTACCTGCGATGGCGAATCTCCTCTTACTGAAGCACAACGGTGGGAGGTCACGATTCCACCGTAAATGGGAGTATCGAAAAATCCTGGGCATAGAGAGCGCACCTGACCTCAACAACCATTTAGGTTTTCCACCCCAACGTCAGCAATGAAATCTGATAACGGTCACTTAGACATAGGATGTCAACGAGAAGAGTCGGCCAGATGTTGTTCGCGGCGAATATTCTTCAAATCTAACTGTTAC
>CAIVZW010000464.1 GCA_903910495.1 uncultured beta proteobacterium | reverse complement strand
CTGATCAAGCGCTGTCTGGCGCAATACAGCGTGACCGATGACTCCTCATTCCTGGTCGACTTAAGGTCCGTGCTGGTCGACAAGGACTACCTGTCGGCGGAAGAAAAAGACCTTGACCTGTTCCAGGTGAAGAAGATGGGCGAGCGCATCCTCGAGTATCGACAGGCCGATGGCCCGGGACGGAGCGATGGCCTGGACGGCATCCGGCACAACCTGCGCATGCTCAAGGCCACCAACCTGCCGGACACACGACTGATCGTCTGCAGCATGGAGGGGGATTACAATTATCCCGATATCGATCGTCTGCTGACCGAGCCGGAATTCGCCGATGTGCTCGACCGTCTGGTGATCACGGCGCAGCCCGATTACCTGGCCAAATTCACCAGTTGCAGTCAGGTCGTTTCGTATCAGCGCCGCTTCATGAACGCGGCAAACGGCGCGACGTAAGCGGATTACAGTATCCCCACCGTAAAGCCTTTAAGATCAAAATAAGCCAAACCAAGCAAACTTCAATCAAGGAGAAATCAAATGACTGCCAGCTATCGCGAAAAACTGTCCGGTATCTTCCCCCCCAACATGACCTGCTTCATCAACGAGGAAGTGGCGTACGACAAGATCCGCGCGAATATCGAGAAGTACGAGCAGACGGACATAGCCGGCTATTTCCCGCTTGGCAGCAACGGAGAATTCAAGAGCCTTACGGACGAAGAGTCGCTGCGCGTCGTTGAGGTCTACCAGAAATCCAAGGGCAAGAACAAGGTCCTGATGGCTGGCGTTGCCCGCGAGTCCGCCAAGGCCACGATCGAGTTCACCAAGAAAGTCGCTAACCTCGGTGTGGAATTCGCCACGATTCTGCCGCCCAGCTATTTCGTCAATGTAATGACGGACGATGTGCTTGCCCAGTATTACACCTACGTCGCGGACAAGTCGCCGATCCCGATCATTCTGTACAACGCGCCGAAATTTGCGCAGGGACTCCTGCTGTCGCCGAAATTGATCACGCGCGTCGCGTCGCATCCGAACATCGCGGGCATGAAGGATACCTCTTCGGAAGATATCTCCATCTACACCAAGGCGGTGCCCGAGGGTTCGAATTTCTTCATTCTCGCCGGTACCATCGAAAAGTTCTTCAAGGGACTTGAAGTCGGGGCCATCGGCGGCGTCCTGTCCATTGCCAACTATCTGCCGAAGATCTGCTGCGACCTGCACAACCTGTACCTTGCCGGGAAACATGACGAGGCGGCGAAGATGGACGTTTACGCGCGCGCACTGAGCAGCAACGCCGCCGGCAAAGCGGGAATCGCCGGCGTCAAGGCGGCCATGGATGCCCTCGGCTACTTCGGTGGCAATCCGCGACTTCCGGTACCGCCGCTTGGCGACGCCCAGAAGGCCGAACTGAAGGCCGTCCTGCAGAAAGAAGGCCTGGTATGAAAAAGATCCTTCTGTCGAAGGAGATTCATCCGGAGGCGATGGCGCTCCTCAAGGGGAAAGTCGAGCTGGTCGTTCTCCCGGATTCGACCATGGAAACGGCGAAAAAAATGGTCGCCGACGTTGACGGCGCGATCCTGCGCACCAACATCGACTTCACGCGCGAACTGATCGCCGCGGCCGGAAAATGCAAGATCATCTCGCGCACGGGCGTCGGCGTCGACAACGTTGATGTCGCTGCCGCGACCGAGCGCGGCATCATGGTTTGCAATACGCCGGGGATCAACGCCGTCTCGGTTGCCGAGCAGACGCTGGCCCTGATGCTCGGCGTCGCCAAGCAGCTCACCGTCATGGACAAGGCGGTGCGCGCCTGCGCGTGGAAAGCCCGGAACTCGAATTCGACCGTAGACCTCAACGGCAAGACGCTGGGGCTCGTCGGCCTGGGCCGCATCGGCCTCGAAGTCGCGAAGAAATGCCGTCTGGCTTTCGGCATGAAGGTGATCGCTTACGACCCTTTCGTCAAATCGGCGGAGGGAATCACGATGTGTGTCGACCTCGACGAGATTTTCAAGGCATCGGACTTCGTTTCGATCCACGTCCCGTACATGGACGAGACGCATCACCTCGTCGATGCCCGACGCCTCACCCTGATGAAGAAGACGGCGTACATCATCAACACGGCGCGCGGTGAGATCATCGACGAGGCGGCGCTCGCGCAGGCGCTCGAAAGCAAGGCGATCGCCGGCGCCGGTGTCGACGTCCTCGAGGATGAACCGCCCAGCGCGGCCAACCCCAGTCTCCTGTTCAAGCTCGACAGCGTGCTGATGACGCCGCATTCGGCAGCGCTCACGCGCGAGTGCGAGATGAAAGTGGCGATCGAAGCGGCGACCGCAGTTCTCGACTTCGCGCAAGGCAAGGAACCCAAGTACATCTTCAACAAGAAAGAGCTGGGTCGGTCTTAGGCAACGGACTGACGACCCATTATCAACGCAACGGAAAAAAGGATTTCGCTATGGACAAGGAATTTGATGTTATAACTTTCGGGGAGGCGATGGTTCGCTTCAGCCCCTTGAATAATGCCCGGCTCGAGCAGTCGAGCGAGTTCACGCTGGCCATCGCGGCGGGTGAGTTGAATGTCTCGGTCAATACCTCGCGGCTCGGGCTCAAGACGGCCTGGGTCTCCAAGCTCGTCGATACCTGGTCCGGAAAATACGTGATCAACAAGGGCCGTGAACACGGCGTCGACATGAGCATGGTCAAGCTGACCCAATACGATGGCGTCGGACGCGAGCG
Source organism: uncultured beta proteobacterium (assembly GCA_903910495.1). The sequence goes on along the minus strand of CAIVZW010000464.1, from coordinate 7,350 downwards.
CAACGGCCTGTGCTTCGTCGAAGTCGGCGTCGGTCCGCGCCCGAACCGGCAGCTCTACGATAGAGGTCATTCCGTCATCAGCACCTCGAAGTCCTCCGAGTTCGACTGGAAAGCCATCATGGCGAAGACGCGCTGGTATCACACCACGGGCATCTCGACGGCGATCTCGGATTCGGTGATCGAAAGCGTCATCGACTCGCTGCGGACGGCCAAGGAAATGGGCGTTACCACCAGCTTCGACCTCAACTTCAGATCGACGATGTGGACGCCCGAAAAAGCGCAGGCAACGATGAAGAAGGTCGTTCCCTACGTCGACGTCCTGATCGGCAACGAAGAGGACTTCGAGAAGATGCTGGGACTCCACGCCGAGACCGGCAAGGGCTATTCCAAGATCGATCCCTTGAGCTACCGCAGCGTCGCCGAGAAAGCCATCGCGGCCTATCCGAACGTCAGCGTCGTCGGCACCACGCTCCGTGATGCCAAGACCGGGCTCCTGAACGACTGGCAAACCGTCATGCTCTACAAGGGCGAGTTCTATCAGTCGAGAAAGTACGAAAACCTGGAGATCATCGACCGGACGGGCGGCGGCGACAGTTTCGCCTCGGGACTCATCTATTGCATGATGACCGGCAAGGAGCCGCAATACATGATCGACTTCTCCGCCGCGTACTCGGCGCTTTGCCATGGCTTCCTCGGCGACTGGAACTGGGCCTACCGCGAGGAAGCGGAGAAGGTCATGAAGGGCGAGAGTGTCCGGGTTATCCGCTAGGGAGAAACTGAATTAGTGAATGCTCGTCATTCCGGCGAACGCCGGAATCCGACCGAAGGAAGTGCAGAGCCAGAGAAATCTACGAACTGGACACCGGCACCCCAAGGGTACTTCCTTCGGGGCGCCTTCGCCGGTGTGACGATTTAATCAGAAGTGAAAGAGAACAAGGTGAAAAGATGAACGATGTGGCTATCGGGGGCGATCATGAACGCGCTGAAACCTGAAGAGACGGCGGCCCTGCAGGCGGCCGCTGTGCGGATCAGGCAGGACATCCTGCGCATGGTGCGTGCCGGCGGCGCCGGACACGTCGGCGGAGCGATGTCCTGTGCCGATATCATGGCCGCGCACTATTTCTCCATTTTGCGTATCGATCCGGCGAAGCCGGCCTGGCCTGACCGGGATCGACTGGTCCTGTCCGCGGGGCACAAGTGCATGGCGCTTTACGCGGCGCTCAGGCAGCGCGGTTACTTTGATGAAGCCGTTCTCGACACCTACGGGTCGCTCAAGTCGCCGCTGCCCGGGCATCCCGTGATGCAGAAGCTGCCGGGTGTTGAAGCCAACACCGGGGCACTCGGGCACGGGCTTTCGATCGCCGGGGGCATGGCCATGGGACTCAAGCTGAAGAAGAGCGCGGCCAGGGTTTACGTCGTCATGGGCGACGGAGAACTCGCCGAAGGCTCCAACTGGGAAGCCGCCGCAGCCGCCTCGCATCACAAGCTGGACAACCTGGTGGTCTTCGTTGACTGCAACGGCCTGCAGCTCTCCGGCCCGACGGCGGAAATAATGAACTACGGCCCGCTGGCCGCAAAATGGGCTGCTTTTGGCTGGTCGGTGCGGAGCATAGACGGTCATGACTTCGGGCAGATCGTCGGCAACGCGCGGGCGGCCCCCTTTGAAGCCGGCAAGCCCTCGGTCGTGATCGCCAATACCGTGAAGGCAAAGGGCATGTCCTTCGCCGAAGGCAAGGTCGATTACCACTACTGGAAACCCAAGGGCGACGAAATGGCGCGTGCCGTTGCTGAACTCGCCGCCGCGGCGGAAGGAATACAGTCATGAGAGAATTTAAAGACCCCCGCGTCGGTTTCGGCAACGCCCTGCTCGCGGCCGCGCTGCAGGACGACCGGATACTCGCGCTCTCGGCCGACAGTTCGGGCAGCTCCGGCATGACGCCCTTCAAGAACCGCTTCCCGGAAAGGCACATCGAATTCGGCATCATGGAGCAGGGCATCATCGGCTACGCGTCCGGGCTGGCGACAACCGGCTGGATTCCTTTCTTCTCGGCCATCGCTCCCTTCGTCACCGCCCGCCCATTCGAAATGTTCCGCAACGATCTGGGCTACATGAACCAGAACGTGAAGGTCGTCGGCCGGAACGCCGGACTCACCTACTCGGACCTCGGTGCGACGCATCAGTCCCTGGACGACGTGGCGATCCTGCGCACCATCCCCGGCGTGACCGTCGTTTGCCCGGGCGATCCGCTGGAAATAGAACGCGCGGTGCAGGCGGCCGTTGTTCACCAGGGGCCGATGTATATCCGCATCGGCGCGCCGTCGATTCCGACGCTGCATGCGGCGGATGTACCGTTCCAGCTGGGCAAGGGCATCGTCATGATGGAGGGTTACGATGTGACCCTGATCGCCACGGGAACCGCCTTGTGGCGCGCCTATGACGCAGCGGAAATCCTGCGCGCCAAAGGGATCAAGGCGCGCCTGATCAGCATGCATACCGTGAAGCCGATCGACCGCGAGCTCATTTGCGCTGCTGCGCTGGAAACTCCCGCCATCATTACCGTGGAGGAACATTATCTGGCCGGCGGTCTGGGCAGCGCGGTCGCCGATATCCTGGCCGGCATGGAAGTCGCGCACGCGCCGCTGAAAATGATCGGCGTCGATGACCAGTATGCCAGCAACGGCCCTTACGACGAGCTCCTTGGCCTGTACGGCCTGCTCGCCGAGCAGATCGCCGGCACCGTCGAGGACTTTATAAGGTAGGACCACGCCTGCAGGGTCAGAAGAAAAAGTGGAAGCAGAAGATCTAAGGAAACGCTGACTTATTCGTCCCCCAGGAGGACTTGAGCCCAAGTACTCTTGGGGTGCCGGGGTCCAGTTCGTTGATTCTTCTGGCTCTGCACTTCCTTCGGTCGGATTCCGGCTTTCGCCGAATGACGTGTTTGGAATATTTCAGTATTTCCCTAAGGCAATTTCGGATATAAATCAGGAGGGCAGATCATGGGCGAATTTACGGGGAAAGTCGTATTGGTGACAGGGGGCAGCAAGGGAATTGGCCGGGCTACGGTCAGACGTTTTTGCGTAGAAGGTGCGACCTGCATCATTGTCAGCCGACACGAGAATGAATGCCGGGCTTATGCCGATGAACTGGTGGCCGAGGGTTTCAGTGCGAGCGGCCTTGTTGCCGATGTCGGCAAGGTCAACGACATCAAGACAATGGTCAGTACGGCTATTGAAAAGTACGGCGCGATTGACGTGCTGGTCAATTCCGCAGGCGTGAATATCAGAAAGATGGGTATCGAGTATAAAGAAGAGGATTGGGACTACATCATCGACATCAATCTCAAAGGCTCCTATTTCACTTGCGTCGAAGTCGGCAAACATATGGTGGCCCGAGGAACGGGATCGATTATTAACATTTCATCGCTGCAAAGCCATATTACTCTGCCGGGATTGTCTATTTACGCTGCAAGCAAGGCCGGGATCAACCAATATACAAAAGGTCTTGCCAATGAATGGGCCACGCTGGGCGTCAGGGTGAACTCCATTTCGCCGGCCTTTATTTCCACGGAATTGGTCGCGCCGGTATTGAATGATCCAGTATGGCGAAAAATGATCGATTCGCGCACGCCGATGAAACGCCCGGGAACCCCTGAAGAAGTCGCTGACCTGATCGCGTACCTGGCTTCTTCCCGCTCAAGCTATATAACGGGTGCTGATATTGCCATTGACGGGGGATGGACCGCAGGCTGATCTTTGTTTGGTAAAAAGCCTGCACCCGTTCAGAAGTGGCTCAGGGAAACGCTGAATTATTCTAAATCCGTCATTCCGGCGAAAGCCGGAATCCGACCGAAGGAAGTGCAGAGCCAGAATAATCAACGAACTGGACCCCGGCTTTCGCCGGGGTGACGCCCCGAAGGCAACGGGGCCTTGGGCTCAAGTCCTCCTGGGGGACGAATAAATCAGCCTTTCCTCAGGCTTTTGTCTGATCCGCATTCTTCAAATAAGCGAGAAACTCGATTACAGCGGGAGAGAGCGGTTTCGCTTTTTTTGTAATGATGCCGAGATTGACCATCGAGATCGACAGATCTACCGGCAAGATTTTCACTAATCCATATTTCTCATAGTGCAAAGCAACGGCATGCGGCAGGACAGAAATCATGTCCGAGGCTTCGAGCAGCGCGGTGATGGCCAGCAGCGAGGCAGTTTCAATAATGTCCAGATTAGAGGTCATTTTTGAAATTCTCAGGGCTGTTTCTACCCGCGACCGCATCGGGCTGCCAACGGGGCTGAGAATCCAGGTCAAATCGAACAACTCGGATAAATTGATTTTCTTTCTGTCAGCGAGCGGGTGCCCCGGCCGGGAAATGACACAGATATGCTCGGGCTTGTCGAAGAAATTGATCTCCAGATCATGACTTATCAGTTGATCCGGCATGCGCCCGAGAACCAGATCAAGGTCGCCTCTGATCAGACTCGGAATAAGCGTGTCGCTCATTCCGACATCGATGGAGACCCGCACACGAGGATTGTTTTTCTTGAAGGCTATTAATTGAGTCCTGAGCAATGAAGGCACCGTGCCATAGACGCTTCCGATGCGGATGAAACCCGAGGCGCCTTTCGATAATTCGGCAATTTCTGCTTCGGCGTGCTCAAAATCGTGACTAACACCCCTTGCATACCGGATCAGCACCTCGCCGTAAATCGTTGGCACCATTCCGCGCGGGAGGCGGTCGAACAGTTTCACGTTCAGGCGTTCTTCGAGTTGCTGCAAAAGCAGGCTTGCCGTGGGTTGCGTCGTATTCATGGCGATTGCTGCACGCCTCATGTTCCGGCACTGATCCAGGGCATTGAGCAGCAAAATCTGCCGGCTCGTAATTCGCAGCGGCTTCATTGGAACGTCTGATTCTTCTCCTGGAGGCATCGATTCCTTCCGGTCAGTTGTTCAATTGGCGATACTAAAATCGGGATCAACCCATAAGGATGGTCAATTATACATAAAGCCCCTCTTGCATAACACGAGCCCACCTCCAGAAACGCATTCGTGTAGCGCGGATTCCTTATCGGATAAGCAATACCGTTTTTAAGATCAATTGATACATTTATACAATTAGGAATATATCAATTTCCTGATTACTATCTTTTTTAAAAATCCGAAGAGGTTTTGTGCAAGAATATGAGATGGGTGACAAGATTCGTTTCCCAGGAATCGTGAATTTCCAGTCGATGAAGTTATAACTTTATGGAGAGGTCGTTATGAAAAAGAGCGTTTTATTCCTGTCGGCGGCGCTGTGTCTGGTGCTGAACGCCGGCTTTGGTGTGCAAACGGCGCAAGCGCAAGCGGTGGTCACCCTGCACGGCGCATCGCAGTTCAACGCTGACCATCCGTTCACCAAGGGTATGGTGAAGTTCGAGGAACTGGTCAAGAAGTATTACGGCAAGCCGATCAACTTCGTGATGCACTTGAATTCGGAGCTTGGCCTGGAAAAGCAGTATTTCGAGTACATGTCCCAGGGCCGGGCGGTGGATTACGCCATCGTCTCGCCGGCGCACATGTCGACCTTCGCCAAGGCCGCGCCCTTCATTGACGCGCCCTTCGTCTTCCGCGATGACGCGCAGATGAACAAGGTGATCGCGCAGGACGTGTTGAAGCCCATCGCCGATGAAATCGCGCAGAAGGCCGATGTGTTCCTGATCGGCTACGGCGGCGGTGGCGTACGCAACATCTTCATCAACAAGCCGATCACCACCCTGGCCGGGCTGAAAGACCTCAAGGTTCGGGTGCAGGGCGCGCCGATCTGGAGCCGCACCTTCGCCGCCGGCGGCATGGCGCCTACGGTAATCGCCTATAACGAAGTCTATAACGCGATCCAGAACAACGTCATCGCGGCCGGGGAAAACGAGGCAAACGGCGTCGAATCGATGAAGTTCTACGAAGTCGCGCCCCACCTCCTCATGACCAAGCATGCAATCACCATCCGGCCGATCTGTTTTTCGGGCAAGACCCTGAAGAAGCTGCCGGCCGATCTGCAGGCGGCGATCCTCAAGGCGGGTGCCGAGGCGGGCGACTGGGAGCGTCAGCTCGAGTCGAGCGGCGATGCCGCGGTCCTGGATCGGCTGGAAAAGGCCGGCAAGCTGAAGCAGATCAAGTTCGACGATCGCGACAAGCTGCGTGAACTGATGAATCCGGTGCTCGACGCGTATGCCAAGGAAATCGGCGCCGAGGCTATCTGGGCGAAAATCAACTCGATCAAGTAAGAGGCATTTCAGAATTTCCGGAATGGTCCCTGATTTAGGGGAACGAGGGGACGACGTGTCCCCTCGTCTCACAATGGCTCTCGTATCACTCACATGAAAGGTTACGGTGGCGCTATCCGCGCCGCCTGCACATGCTTATGAACCCTTATCGAAAATTCACCCGCTGGTACGCGCAGTTGCTGTCCTGGATGCTGATCGTGTCGGTCGCTGTACTAATCATCCCGGTGAGCATGCAGATTTTTTCGCGCACCATCCCGCTGATTCCGGCCTACATCTGGACCGAGGAGATGGCGCGTTTCTTGTTCGTCTGGTCGGTCATGATCGGCGCGATGATCGGTGTGCGCGAGTGCTCGCACTTCGAGGTCGATGTCTGGCCTGAAATGAGCCGGCGCAAGACCGCCGCGCTCAAGTTCTTCGCCGGTCTGTTCATCATGACGTTCGCGCTGGTGTTCCTCTGGTGGGGCTGGGAATTCACCTGGGAGGCGCGCAACCGGATTTCGGAACTGGCCGAATTGCCACTGTGGCTGATCCACATGGCCTGGCCGCTGGCAGGATTCACCTGGATCGTGTTCCAGGCGGAGCACCTTTACGACGATGCGTGCATCTTCTCCGGGAGGTCAGCATGATGTCCGGGGCCATGTTCACGCCGGGAGAGGCAAGCATGATCCTCTTCGGATTGTTTTTCCTCATGCTCGCCTTTCGCGTGCCGGTGGCGATTTCCATCGGCCTCGCCTGCCTGCCGATGCTGGTGCTGGAGGATCGCCTGTCGCCGATGACGCTGGTGCAGGAAACCTTCAACTCCTACAATTCCTTCATCCTGATGGCGGTGCCGTTCTTCCTGCTGACCGCCAACCTGATGGGTGTCGGCGGCATCACGGAACGCCTGGTGCGATTGTCGCGCGCGCTGGTCGGGCATTTCCCCGGCAGCCTGGCGCAGATCAATGTCGTGCTCTCGATTTTCTTCGCCGGCATCTCGGGTTCGTCCACGGCCGACGCCGCGAGCCAGTCCAAGCTGTTCATCGACGCGCAGACCATGGAGGGCTACGACCTGTCGTTCTCGGTGGCGATCACGGCGGTCTCGGCGGTGCTGGCGGT
>CAIVZW010000463.1 GCA_903910495.1 uncultured beta proteobacterium | reverse complement strand
GGCGGCGTGCTCATTGCTCCGGGAAAACTCACCGACTTCTGTCCGCTGTACTCAGCCGATGCCGGCAGTTCGGTCGTTTCGCAGTTCGACAAGGACGATGTCGAGAAAATCGGTCTGGTGAAGTTCGACTTCCTCGGCTTGCGCAATCTGACCATCATCAAGCTCGCCGTCGATTATGTCGAGAAGCTCAGCGGCGTACGCCCCGATCTCGATGCGCTCACCTTCGACGATCCCAAGGCCTATCAGATTCTCAAGGACGCCAACACCACGGCTATCTTCCAGGTCGAATCGGAGGGCATGAAGAAGCTGCTCAAGAAGCTGGCGCCCGACCGCTTCGAGGACATCATCGCCGTGCTCGCGCTCTATCGCCCTGGTCCGCTAGGCTCGGGCATGGTCGATGACTTCATCCTGCGCAAGAAGGGGCAGCAGAGGATCGATTACTTCATCGACGATCTGAAGGGCTGTCTGGAGCCGACCTACGGCGTCATCGTGTATCAGGAACAGGTGATGCAGATCGCCCAGATCATCGGTGGTTATACGCTCGGTGGCGCCGACCTGCTGCGCCGCGCGATGGGCAAGAAAAAAGCCGAAGACATGGCCCTGCATCGCGACCTGATGCGCGAAGGGGCAAAGAAGAAAGGCTACGACGAAAAGCTTGCCATGCAGTTGTTCGACCTGATGGAGAAGTTTGCCGAGTACGGTTTCAACAAGTCGCATACCGCCGCCTACGCTGTGGTTACCTATCAGACGGCCTGGCTCAAGGCGCACCACTGTTCGGCCTTCATCGCGGCCACCCTGTCGTCGGACATGGACAACACCGATTCGGTGAAGATCTTTTACGACGATGCCATCGCCAACCATCTGAGCGTCCTCGGGCCGGATGTGAATGCTTCGGAGTACCGCTTTACGCCGGTTGATCGAAACACCATCCGCTATGGTCTGGGGGCCGTCAAGGGGACCGGCGAGCAGGCGGTTAACTCGATTCTCAAGGCCCGTGCCGAAGCGGGTCCGTTCAAGGATCTCTTCGATTTCTGCCTGCGTGTGGACAAGCGCATGGTCAACCGGCGCAGCATCGAAGCGCTGATCCGTGCCGGTGCGTTTGATGTGCTCGATGATCACCGGGCGCGCCTGATTGCCTCCGTCGGTATTGCCATGGAAGCGGCCGAGCAGGCCGAACGCAACGCCATGCAGGTCAGCCTGTTCGATGTGTTCGACAGCAGCGCCAGCGCGGAACACGGTCCCCAGTACCGTGAAGTGCCGTACTGGAAGGGGCGGCAGAAACTGACCGAGGAGAAACTGGCGCTCGGTTTCTTCTTCTCGGGGCATCCCTTTCACGGCGTTCAGGCCGAGGTCTCGCGCTTTGCGCGCAAGCCGCTGGCGGCCCTGCAGGCACGCAAAGAACCGCAATTGCTGGCCGGCCTCGTGGTCGGCGTGCGTACCAAGTTTACCGCGCGCGGAAAAATGGCTTTTGTGCAGATTGACGACGGTACGACTTCACTCGAAGTCTCGGTGTTCAACGAAATTTTTGAAGCCGAGCGCGCCAAGATCAAGGATGACGAGGTGCTGATCATCGAGGGCAAGGTGCAGCGCGATGACTTTGCCGGCGAAGGCAAGGTGCGCGTTATCGCCGAGCGACTGCTGACGCTGGCCGAGGCGCGCGGCCGTTTTGCCCGGCATCTGCGCCTGTCTCTCAACGGACAGGCGAGCGGGACGAATGCGCAGGCCGCCGTGCAGCGATTGCATGCCCTGCTGGCGCCCTATACTCCCGGCAACTGCCCGGTGCGCCTAGCCTACCGCAATGCCGACGCCGTCTGTGAATTGACGCTTGGCGACAGCAACCGGGTACGACTTGAGGACGATCTTCTGACAGCGCTCGGCGACTGGTTGAGCACTGACAATGTCAG
>CAIVZW010000462.1 GCA_903910495.1 uncultured beta proteobacterium | reverse complement strand
TTGTCGCCATAGCGTTTGTTGCGTTGATAACAACATGCAATCCGAATTGCTGTACTAGCTGCTTGACGATGCTCAGGTCGTAAATTGGTCCGTTTCTAACGCGAGCCCGACCACCGGATTTTGTGAGGCGGTATTCGCCACTGACGAGCCTCCTCGGATCTAGATTATTAACCATTTTGGTCACTTATTGCAACCATCTTATCTCAGCGGTTTTAGTGGCTCGACGTTAATGAGCGTTCTATTGAATTTTTCCTGCTCAGTGGTCTCATCCATAAACGAAGTTTCCACATAGGTGACTTGGCAAACGGTCCCGAAATTTTGGGTGATCTTATCCTTCAAATCTGCCGAGGCAGTCCCTGTGATGTTTCCCAGGTCGCTCTGAAGCTCGAAACGGTGTCGCCTCAAGTTAGCGCCGGAAAGAAAACCGACAGAAGTCACCGTTCGGGGTTTGCGGATCTCTATACTGGAAAGTCGGTTGTAAAGGACTGTTAGGTCGTCGAACGAGCAATTCCACTCGCGTTCATCCCCGGTCGGCGTTGTCCACTGCGCCTTCGGCTCGGCTTGCGCCTGGACTAGCGTCTTTACCAAGCTACGGTAACGGGAGAGAACTCGCGTCCCGAGTCGAGCTGCTTGATCCACGGGGTTTTGCGCATTAATGAGATCGAACGTTGCGTCAAGTGCCGAATCGGCGAGACTATCGCCGGTTATCTGCACGTTCGTGCGCGTTGCGAACCGAATACCGAACGAAGAGGAGAAAAAGCCGGCAACCTCGAGTTGGGCGTTAGCTAGAACGTTCTCCTGAATTTTCTTTGTGATCTTCGCGGTAGAAATTGCCTGAGCGACTCGCTCGTACAAGTGCTGCATGTTGGCCAGAACCTCAGCCAACGCTGCTGCACCAGCTCGGTGCTGGTCGTACCGCCGTCCCCCCAATGCGAAGTTCACGACTTCGAATTCGCGCTGCTGCATCACTTCCGCGAGTTCGTTTTCGAGATCACGCTGCGAAGCGCGGAGACTGTCTATGGAGAGGGCATATGCAAGGAGAGGGCCGTCGACAGCGATGATCCTTTGCTGAGCTTCGATGGCGTTATCGGCGGCAAGTATCTGCTGGCGGAGCCATTTGACGCGGCTTTCTGCCAGATCGGGGCTGACCTCCTCTTTCCATGATCGCAGTTCAGCTAACGGCTGCATCGATGTGCTCCGTGAGTATTTTCAGTGCTTTCTCCGCGTCGACCATGGGCGCGACGATTCCTTTCGCGCGTCCAGCGCGGTCGTGCCCAAAAGTCGTATGCCAGTACGCCGCAATGACGTCAAAATCCACGCGATTCGGATGATCCAGTTGGGCCGTTGGAGCGAAATAAGAGTCACAATAACAGACTTGTGCCGTCTTTTTCCCTTGGAAGAATGGATCGAGAAGCTTTCTTGCTTCAGATGAGAGTGATTCGTAGCGCTGGACGTCGCAGAAGTTCACCACATCAACGTCGCTCGGCACTGCCTTGTTTGTCACGAAACTGCCGCCGACCCACTGTCGTGCGGTCAGGCCTGTATTTTCGAGCATCTCGACGAGTCGTGCATAGCCGGAGTAGAGCTTTCGGCGATGCGAAAGACGCTCAAAGTTGAATGGCGTCGCCTCGCAGTATCCGCCGAAGGCCTGCGCGAAAACGTCCTGCGTTGCGTAGTGAATGCCGGGCGGAAGATATCCGGTAACCACGTCGAGGTCTGGCAGTGTGCTCAATGCTTCCCCAGAAGAACGCGAAATGAATGGGCAATGCGCGTGCCTTCTTCTGGTCGTTGTTATAGGCCTTGACGAGGTTCGCGATCGCCCTACAGCAATCATTATCAGCGTTGTCGATACCTGCCCGCAAGGGCAAGCGACAACTTAAGTGGTCATTAGCACTACAGAGGTCGCCATCTATATTCTTGGAATGGCCACGCCGTACCCGCTATTGCATGAGTAATCCATAGCAAGAATCCAAGTTGACACCTTCTATCCTTACAGCAATCAGGCATGGTCCACGCGAGTCCTCGATTAGAAGCCGCCGTTCAACGTGGTTTACCCATAACCGGCTGGTGGGCGGTCATTACGGACCTAGACAGCCAAGCCCCTGAACGTCGGTAAAGGCCGATTATGCAAAGTCTTAGATTATGGAAACTTATGAGTCGATAACCCTCGTAAATCCTTGGTGCACATGGCTTTACGGGTAGTCGATGTCGCTGAAGAGTTTCCATAATTTTGAGGTTTATCGGAACTGCAATTTGACGCAGCAAGGTCGGTCACGATTTGCATGACGCCAACAATATGCTCGCTCGACCGGCAATTACGTGGTTTTTTGTGGAGGGGACTGCGCTCATAGCCTCAATGCGGCACCGTATCGTCCAATTTGCTGTTCATCGACTTAGACGTTGAACAGGAAGAACACGCTTTCAAAGGCTTGCCGTTTATTGGTTTGTCTGTTTGAAGAAAAAATTGTATTTATGTAAATACCCGCTCTGATACCCGCTTTAGAAATTACGCACCGGTTTGAGTTTCACCTTGGCCGACTTTTCTGGTGAAGCGAACAGGCCTTGTTCGAATTGCTTCGCTGCCGGATCCGGAATGATCGCCTCTTTTCAGAGCATCTAGTTTCCTTTCGGCTGCTTGGCCGATTTCCAGCAGCACGTTGCGGCACTCATCCTTAAGGATTTCGTACATTTCTTCAGGCGATGAGAGAGTCGAAATCAGTGGAGTTACCCGATCTGGGAAGTTCTCCATTGCGGCGCGCATCTCGCCGCCAAAGAAGAGAAGGGTTGTTTCGACATCATCAAGCGGAAACAAATCGCCACTCTTCTGAGCAAGACGCAGTTCCGCCATTTGTGCAAGCGCCAATTCCTTGCGAGCCCTCGAGCTGGCATATTTTGGCTGACCGCCAGGTGCCCTGGTCGCAACACGATCACCGGGTGTTTTTTCCGAATTCTGTCGAGTGTTGTCGCGCCATTCTGAAATAGCTATTGCAGAGTCAAACAGCCCATCGGAGACTGGGGTAATTCTGCCCGCCTTGGCTGCAGCGGAAACGGCTGCGCGGCTTACTCCAATTCGACGTGCAAGCTCGGCTTGTCTGATAAGTTCCGCCATGACTTGGCTCCTTGTCAATGTCAATCGTTTATTTTAATTCGCACCCTAGCGCATTCATGCGCTCGAATGGACCCGCCTGTAAGAAGCTCAGGAAGGACCCGTCAACTTTGTTAAGCACTACCTTCGTTTTCTTGCCGAAGGCATGAATAGTTTGTACCAAGTTGACAGTTTCAGCCGCGCAAAAGAATATGGCACCCACGCCTACCCAGCCTGACTGTGCATTTTTAGCCGGGATTGTCGGGATTGTCGGGATACATACGCTGCAAGGCTTGGTATTGCTGTATTTATGGTATCCCGTTAATGCATTAGGAATGGGATTGTGACCGGGATAGACCGGGATTATTGGCGTAATTCTGTGCATATGTATGCACTTCAATAGCCAAGCCTGATCATTGCGTTTCCCTTGGCGGGAAGCTACACAGGCACTCAATCGTTATTCGATGCCGATCAATTTCCGCGACGATCAGCTTCCCGCCGGCTGCCACACCAGGGCCCTGCCTTGAGCGAAGCAGGATCGCCTGCTTAAGGGATAGGTTGATCATCCCCGTTTTGTCGTGACTGATATTCAGGTTTGGAGGATCAAGCTCGCCATCGTTCCAGTCTGGCCCGTAGCAGTTCGAAAAGTCTTTATTGACGGTGAAGCCGGCGCCCGGGCTTTCCTGCACATAATGGTATCCAACGATCTGGCCGCTTTTCCTTGAAAAGCCAACCAATACGCACTCGGCCCGCGCCACATCTTCCGGTGATACCCCAACTTGGTCGCAGGTCTTAGATGCCGAGTCACTGGCATGTTTCAGCAGACGCGGAACATCCTCTGCGGTTCCGTCAAAATCTCTCATGTGGAGATTGAGAATCGGCCAGGCGGTCATCCCAAATAGCACCATCCCCCGGAATGCAAATACCGCATGTATATGCGCAAAAGGAAATAGCTTGGTCGTCTCCGTATGCCCTGCAGCGCCAATAATGCTGCACTCGGTGTCGACACCAACCAGCGCGCGATCCGGCCGTAGGAATACATTCATGATGCTCACAGGCATTTCCTTTCAGCCGGGAACAACCTCGTAGGACCTGCCATGTCTGTAGCACCCCCAATCACCGCAGCAACAGTGGCTATCGATGTTTCGAACATGAAACTGGCGACAGCAGTAATAGCCCATTCTTCTGCCATGGTTGCAACGGCATAAGCAATAATTGAACTTGGCATTTCAATATCTCCTATATTTAAACTACGTCATGACCGCGCGAACGCACCAGCGCGGCGCATGCTGATCACAGATCCTTTTCGATCTGATCAGACCCGACAATCTGGCCGGCCATGTCGTATTCGACGCTAGTCAAAGTATGACGTGGGGGTAGCGACACGACCCGGACCGCAAGGGGCTCGGTTATAGGCGGTGTATCGGCCTTCTGTGCTCCATCTGCGCCAGGGATTGAGACCTTGAGCCCAGCATTAGATTTGAAAAGCTTTTCGAGCATTTCGATCTGTGATCGGACGTAGGCCTCGAAACGGCCAAAATTTGTTCTGGCGGCGTAATGCACGTCAACTGGAGTCAGAAGCCGGTCGCCGGTGAAGCTGATTTTCCCTGCGTCCCTCGCAGTCTCAAATATCGATGCCAGCGTTGCACTGATTCCGACCATAACCGACAAGGCGTCGTCCCGCACGCGATCGTCGGCTGAGTAGATGTCGTCGACGTACTGCTGCAAGTAGGAAAGGTCTTTGCGGTTGATCACCGCCACTGCGATATGCTGGCCTGAATCGACCAGTGACTGGCTGCCTCGCCATGCTGCACGCTTGACTGGTGCCGCTGTGCTGCCCTTCTTCTCGGGCTGCTGGTGCGCAGCACGCGACGCGGTCGGCGGTACGATGCGCTGCTCGATCCCGCGGCCATATTGGGGGGATGGGTTTTCAGAAGTGTTCATGATCGTCCTTTCGGTTGGGGGTGTTTGCTTGAAGTTTTTGAAATCGCTGATCCGTCCGATTCGTCGAATCATTGGGCGATTCAATTTACTGCGTCACCCACGGGCGAACGCACCACCACGCCGCATACTGTCAAGTATCTCGGCCTTTGTTTGTTCTTTGATAGTCAGCAAGCCTTGCATGATGCTGGCCTTGTCCGAGCGAGAATCAATGTTGTTCGTCTGATAGATGTTTATCGTCGGCAGTTAAGTGCTGCCGCTGCTGGTAATACCGAGCTTGCCATCAC
>CAIVZW010000461.1 GCA_903910495.1 uncultured beta proteobacterium | reverse complement strand
TAAGCACGGTGGACACAAAGATGCCGAAGATCAGGCTGATCGCCAGCCCGTTGAAAATCGGGTCGTCGAGGATGAACAACGCACCGAGCATGGCGGCCAGCCCGGTCAGCGCAATCGGCTTGGCACGCACGGCGGCAGACTGGATCACCGCCTCGGCGAAGTCCATTCCGCTGGCGGCCTGTTGCCTGATGAAGTCGACGAGCAGGATCGAGTTGCGCACGATGATGCCGGCCAGCGCGATCATGCCGATCATTGAAGTCGCCGTGTATTGGCTGCCGAGCAGCGCATGGCCGGGCATCACGCCGATGATGGTCAACGGGATCGGCGCCATGATCACCAGCGGCACCAGATAGCTCTTGAAGTGCGCCACCACCAGCAGGTAGATGAGAATGAGTCCGACAGCGTAGGCAATGCCCATGTCGCGGAAGGTCTCGTAGGTCACCTGCCACTCGCCATCCCACTTGATGCTGTAGCCGGCATAGGGGTCGGAAGGCTGTCTGATGAACCATTCACCCAAAGTACCGCCCTGTTCCAGCGGCTTGCCGACTATCTCGCCACGCGCATCGAACATTCCGTAAAGCGGCGAATCGAGCTTGCCGCCCATGTCGCCGAAGACGTAAACCACCGGCAGCAGATCCTTGTGAAAGACCGTCTTTTCGCGCGGCTGTTCACGCACCTCGACGACTTCGGAAACCGGTACCAGTTGCCCTTCCCTGGAGCGTACCTTGAGCTTGAGCAGCGCCTCCAGAGAACTCTGTTTTTCGGCGGGCAGCATGACACGCACCGGAATCCCGAATTTCGAGTCGGCGTTATGCACCGGCGTCACGTCCTCGCCGGCTAGACCCATGCGCACCACGTCGACGATGTCGCTCTGGGCCACGCCAAGCAAGGCGGCCTTGCTTTGCAGCACATGGAGCACGGTTTTCCTGGCATCGGCCTGTACCGAATCGTCGATGCCGACGAGATCGGGCGTGCTTTCCAGCACCTTGCGCACACCCTTGGCGACGGCGATCTGTCCCTTGTAATCCGGCCCGTAAACTTCGGCGACAATCGGCGACATCACCGGCGGGCCAGGCGGCACTTCGACCACCTTGGCGTTGCCCCCGGACTTGCGGCCAATGGCCTCGACGGCTTCGCGCACTGACACGGCGATCTCGTGACTGGCACGCGAGCGATGCTTCTTGTCGGCCAGATTGATCTGGAGGTCGCCCGACTCCGGCGAGGCGCGCAAATAATACTGGCGCACCAGACCGTTGAAATTGATCGGGCTAGCCGTACCGGCATAGGCCTGATAATTCACCACTTCCGGCACCTTGGCCACTTCGGCGCCAATCTCGCGCAGCACCCGCGCCGTTTCCTCCAGAGGCGTTCCGACCGGCATGTCGAGAACGATCTGGAATTCACTCTTGTTGTCGAAAGGGAGCATCTTGAGCACGACCAGCTTGAAGCCGGCCAGCGACACCGAGCCGAGGATCAGCAAGACAATGGCCAGCAACAGTTTCTTGCGCGCCGCAGCGCCTGTATTCTTTGCCAGGAAGGGATTTAGAAGACGACGAAAAACCGCCTCCAACACAGAGGGCACGGAGCTCACAGAGCCCACGGAGAAAACCTTTTTATCGATTTTCTCTGTGTGCTCCGTGCCCTCTGTGTTCTCCGTGTCGGAAGAGCTTGCGTGGCTTTTCAACAACCGCGCCGCCAGCCATGGCGTGACGACAAAAGCCACGGCCAGCGAGATGAGCATGCCCATCGACGAATTGATCGGGATCGGGCTCATATACGGCCCCATCAGGCCGCTGACGAAAGCCATCGGCAGCAGCGCGGCGATCACCGTCAGCGTGGCAAGAATGGTCGGCCCGCCGACTTCATCGACGGCATCGGGAATGATTTCAAGCAAGGGTTTTCCGGGGTACAGCCCCTGCCAGCGGTGAATGTTCTCGACAACGACGATGGCGTCGTCAACCAGAATGCCGATCGAGAAAATCAGCGCAAAGAGCGAGACGCGGTTGAGCGTGAAACCCCACGCCCACGAAGCAAAGAGCGTGGCGGCCAGCGTCAGCGTTACCGCAACACCGACGATCAGCGCCTCGCGCCGTCCCAGCGCAAAGAACACCAGCAGGACGACGAAGGCGGTGGCAAAGACCAGCTTGCCGATCAGCTTCTGGGCCTTGTCAGTCGCCGTTTCGCCGTAGTTGCGGGTGACCGTGACTTCAACGCCTTCCGGGATCACCGTTCCCTTGAGCGAGGCGACACGGGCAATCACGCCATCGGCGACATCGGCCGCATTGACCCCGGGCTTCTTGGAAATCTGGATGGTCACCGCAGGAACTTCTCCGTCCTTGCTGCCGAACCACACGTATTGTCCCGGCTGATCGGGCCCGTCTTCGACGCGCGCCACGTCACCCATGAACACCGGCTTGCGCCCCTTGGCATCGCCGCGCACGGCCACCACCAGTTGCCGGACGTCGGCCGCCGATTCGAGATAGGTGCCGGTCTGCACCAGCACCTCGCGATTGCCGGCCACCAGCCTGCCCGAGGATTGCAGGGCATTGCCGACTTTCAGTGCCGCCGAGAGATCCTGCGGCGTCACGCCGAAGGCGTTCATGCGCTCGCTGTCCATCACCACGCGAATGACGTGATCCGGCCCGCCGATCGTCGATATGTCGCGCGTCCCCTTGATCCGCTTGAACTCGATTTCCGCAGCGCGCGCCACCTGCTGCAAGTCAAAGGCCGAGCGCTGCTCGTCAGAGGTCCAGAAAGTCAGCGCCACGATCGGCACGTCGTCGATGCCCTTCGGCTTGATGATCGGCTCCTGTACGCCCAGATTGGGCGGCAGCCAGTCGCGGTTGGAATGGACGGTATCGTAAAGGCGCAGGATCGCGTCGTTGTACTTGACGCCGACGTCGAACTGCACGGTGATGACCGCCATGCCCGGGCGCGACACCGAGAACACGTGTTCGATGCCTGACATGCGCGAGAACACCTGCTCGGCCGGCGTCGCCACCAGATTTTCCACGTCCTTGGCCGACGCCCCCGGGAAGGCGACGAAGACGCTGGCCATGGTCACATCGATCTGCGGCTCTTCTTCGCGCGGCGTCACCAGGGTGGCGAAAATGCCCATCAACAGCGCGACGAGCGCCAACAAGGGCGTCATTTGCGACGCCTGGAAGAAACGGGCGATGCGTCCGGAGATCCCCATCGCCTATTTCCCGGCCGTACTTGCTGACTTCAGGGCGATGCCGGCCTTGATCGGGTCAAGTACGACACGCTCACCACTGGTCAGTCCGGCCAAGACCTCGATTTCGCCGCCAGCCGACATCTCGCCTAGGCGCAGTTGCCGCAAGGACATGGCGCCCTGTTCGTTCTGCACGTAGACCGCCGCCACTTCACCGCGGCGAACAACGGCAGCGACCGGTACGGTCAGGCGCTGCGCGCGGCCGACCACGAAATGCACGCGGGCAAACATACCGGGGATCACGTCCTTCAGATTCGCCGGCAAAGCCACGCGCACCTGCGAAACGTGCGTGGCGACATCGGCTGTCGGCAAAAGACTTACCGCCTTCGCCTCGATCCATTGCCCGAGTTCAGGGAATTCGATCCTGGCCTGCTTGACATTACGCATCTGTGGCAACTGGTACTGCGGAATGCTGGCCGTCACGCGCAGGCCGTTCGGGTCGTAGATGGTCAGCAATGACCTGCCTGGCGTTGCCGTTTCTCCCTGCTCGATCAGGCGCTGGGCGACGATTCCCGAAATGGGGGCCGTCACGCTGGCATAGCCCAGACTGACTCCGGCCTGACCGCGCACGGCCTGGGCCGCCTCGAAGTCCGCCTTGGCCTTGTCCAACGCGGCCAGACTGATGAAATTCTGCTTCTGCAGATTCTGCATCCGCTCGTAATTGGCCTTTGCATTGATGTACTGCGCCGACGCGCCGGCTGCGACTTCGCTCGCCTCGCGGGCATCAATGCGCATCAGCAACTCCCCTTTCCTTACGCTCTGTCCGGCATCAACGCGCATCTCCATGACACGACCGGAGACCTGTGATGTCAGCGTGCTCTGCACAACCGCCTCGACCGTTGCCTCGACCGGCAAGGTCAAATCCACTGCATGCGGCTCGACCACGACCGTCGGCAAGCTTTGCGCGGCCACGGAAAAGGAGATCACGAGCGCCACCATGAAAGAGAGCGCGTTACGGGAAACGGAGCAGGGTTTCTTTTTCATGTGTATTAGAATACTCTAATATAAAAAATTGCACAAGTACTAACGTGGTTACCTTATTCTTGCAGCACCAAAACCGTACTTATAGCATGGTTTTGACGTGAGGAGGGTGGGCCGGAACGAAGCCACGAAGCGGATCAATCGCTTTGCGGGATTGCCGGGTGCGCGAATGGAAATGCGGAGAAAGCACAATCAGTTGGACTTAACGCTGCGTAAGGCGTTTCGGCACTCAATGGCCTTGGGCTGAGTTTCAACCCATTCCGAGAGACAACCCCGCTGGCGCGGGGTTGCTCAAGACAAAACCAGATCAGCGATACTCGTCCCATTTGATCTGGCGCATGTCTCCATGGCGCAGGAACTGCCGGTGCATGGCAAAGCCCATCGACAGCGACATCGGCTCATGGCTCCCCGGACCCACCAGTTTCAGATAGTCACGCAATTGTTCCTTGTAATCCGGGTGAGCGCATTTCTCGATGATCAACAATGCGCGCTCGTGCGGGTCCTTGCCGCGCAGATCGGCCACGCCCTGTTCGGTGACGATGATCTGCACCGAGTGCTCGCTGTGGTCCATGTGTGAGGCCACCGGCACGATAGCGGAAATCATCCCGCCCTTGGCCGTCGACGGGCAGGAGAAAATCGACAGATAGGCATTACGCGTGAAATCGCCCGAGCCGCCGATGCCGTTCATCATCGTCTTGCCCATCACGTGCGTCGAATTCACGTTGCCGCTCAGGTCAACCTCGATGGCCGTGTTCATCGACACAATCCCCAGGCGCCTGACGATTTCCGGATTATTGGAGATCTCCTGCGGGCGCATGATGATGCGACTCTTGTAGTAGTCGAGATTCCCCGTCACTTTGCTCATCGCTTCGGGACTCAAGGTCAGCGAGCAGGTCGAGGCGAACTTGCAACGGCCGTTCTCGAGCAGCGGCACCACGGAATCCTGCAGCACTTCCGTGTACATTTCGAACGCCGGAATATCCTTGCTCTGACCCAAAGCCGCCAGGACTGCGTTGGCGATATTGCCCACGCCCGACTGCAAGGGCAGGAATTCCCGAGGAATGCGCCCGATCTTCATCTCGGCCGCCAGGAAATCGGCGACGTTCTGGCCAATCTGGTCGGTTACCGGTGTTGGCTCGTCAAACCCAGAGGACTCATCCGCCAGATCGGTCAGCACCACACCCACAATCTTTTTCGGATCAACGATGCAAATGGGTGAACCCACCCGGTCCGACGCGCTGAAAATCGGAATCTCCTGCCGCGTTGGCGGATCCTTCGGCTCGAGAATATCGTGCATGCCGAGCAGGGCAGCCGGATGCCTGGCGTTCAGCTCGATGATGACCTTGTCGGCCAGACGCATGTAGGTATTCGAGTTGCCCACCGAAGTGGACAACACCACGCCACCGCCTGCCGTAATGTCGCAGGCCTCGACTACGGCCCAGTGCACTTTGCCAAGAGAGCCGTAACGCACGCTCTGCGCCACTGAAGACAAGTGCATGTCGAAAAATTTGACCTGGCCGGAATTGATCTGCTTGCGCAGCAGGGCATTGCCCTGATAGGGCGTACGAAAGCTGATCGCTTCGGCCTCGGCCAGAGCGCCATCAAGCGACTTGCCGGTAGAGGCGCCGGTCATCACGCCGACCTTGAATGGCCGGCCGGCCGCATGCTCCCGGCGCGCTTTCTGCGCCAGGGCAAACGGCACCGCTTTGGCCGCCCCGGCGGCGGTAAAACCGCTGAAGCCGATGCTCTGGCCGTTTTGTATCATTTCCGCCGCTTCTTCGGCGGCTAGTATCGGGAAAGGTAGCGACATTTCGGAATTAACTCCTCATTGATGAATGGAAAGTGGTAAATGCGCCAGCACAATAGCTGCGGCGCAGAATGATCGGGCAAAACGGCGGCCAAGCTCATCGCCAATACCGGCCAGCGGCTGGCACTGATGTCGTTCAGAACAGTTCATCAAAAGCACGACGGACAAGCTCCCGCGTTCAGGAAACACAACCAGTACCGGGCGCATCATCGCGCGCAGAAGTCAGGCATCAGCAGACTGGCAAAGTT
>CAIVZW010000460.1 GCA_903910495.1 uncultured beta proteobacterium | reverse complement strand
GCCTTCGTAGACATAGCCTCTCAAGTAATCAATGGCATCAGGGGCAAGGGTCATTCGGGTCTTGCGATATTTGTAACCGAATTCTTCGACGAAGTGTGTGCTCAGCAGTTCAATATCGTCCGCACGTTCATTTAAAGAGGGGATGAACAAGTTCAGAATGGCGATTCTGAAATAGAGATCTGCCCTGAACTGATTCTGGCTGACCAGATTGCGCAAGTCCCGATTGGTGGCGCAGATAACTCGTACATCTACAGGAATCAGTTTATTGTCGCCAATGCGCATGACCTGTTTTTCCTGCAGCACTCTTAACAGCCTCCCCTGCAATAGAATTGGCAGCTCGCTGATTTCATCGAGAAAGATTGTGCCGCCATGAGCCAACTCAAATAATCCTGCCTTTCCCTTTTTTGCGGCACCCGTAAAGGAACCTTCAACATAACCGAAGAGTTCGCTTTCAATCAGAGTGTCCGGCAATGCGGCGCAGTTGATGGCCACAAAGGGAGAGTTTTTGCGCGCGCTGCTGTTGTGAATGCTCTGCGAAAAGAGTTCCTTTCCAACGCCTGACGGGCCGCAAATCAGGACTGACGAATCATATTGGGCGAATTTCTTGGCCGCTTTGATGCACTCCGACACAGCACTGCTTTGATGAACGATATCGGGAAAATCGTGTTGAGCGACAAACCCCTTCTCCGAAAGTTTGATGCGGATAGTTTGTTCAAGCTTTTGAACCTCTGTAATGTCCTGATAGGTGGCAACCGCCCCCCTGACCTCACCATCGACGACCACCGGGACCCTGTTGGTAGCAATCACAGTCTGGTCGTCCAGTCGTTGAATATCTCCAATTTCCGGACGTACCGTTTCAAGGATGTGGAGCAGTCGGGTGTCCGGGATGATCTCAGTGATTAATCGCCCTAAAGCATCCTGCTTGCTGAACCCGGTAATCTTCTCGGAGGCGCAGTTGAACACGGTGATAATGCCAAGATTGTCGATGGCAATGATTCCGTCATGCACGAAATCGATGATGGAGGCGAACTGCTGCGCCTTTTCTTTCTCCTGCCGGGAAGCGTAAAGAATGCTTTTGGCGTTCTGTATGGCATTTTCCATCGCCTGCCTTCCCGACTTGACCAGAACAGACCGGCAGTTGTGTTTTGCCACGGCACCTTCAACATTACCGTCGCCGAGGAATACCCGAACGCCCTGCTTGACCATCCTTTCGACTTCCATAGCGATGTCACTCTGCCGGGTAATTTCAAAGCACAGTGTCTGCAACCCCATGACGTCGGCAATGAGACTGGCTCCAGCAATGACGTTGCGATAGCCGACAACGCCAATCAACTCGTTTTCGCCAAGATGCTTCACGGTTTTAAAGCTGTCAATCAGGTCAAATGCGGTGACCTTGACCTCAACGACGGGAATGTCGAATTCGGCCTTGATCAGTTCAAAGGTTCCTCCACGGGAAATGATGACCTTTGCACCTCCGCTGACCGCGCGCTTGGCGGACTCAACGCCGTCCCAGAGATTCCCTTCAAGCAAATCAACGTTGCTGTAGCCGTTCTCGGCAACAACGCTTTGGGTAACCTCGGTCATGGAAATGAATGGGGCAACAACGACAATTTCTTTCATGCAGTACTCCAGAAGAAATCCTGATCTGATCGGGTGCATTTTACCATTTCGGTATTCTCGGCTGATGCAATCGCGCGTTGTAATTTACATCACTGAGTTGCATGTTGCAATTGACAGCAAGCCTTCCATGCTCACTTCAAAGAATACATGAGCATATGAATCATAACCTTATGCCAGACAGAAGAGCACTTGAATGATTTTGCTTATTAGGGTGTGTTCTCATTTAGCGGGCGGATCACGTTGTTGCCCAATGCGCCCGAGACAAGGCGCGAGCCGAGGCCAATGGTTGTTCCATTGGCGAGG
>CAIVZW010000459.1 GCA_903910495.1 uncultured beta proteobacterium | reverse complement strand
GTAACGCTGTAGCAAGTATGGCGACCCAAGGCATACCCAAACCCATGCCCGTAAGTTGTGCAGCCCCAGAGAGCGATCCTGAAAGCCTCCCTGAAGCCGTCTCGAGATTAGCCGCCTTGCACCTGTTGGAATATGAAAAAGTCAGGGAGTCTGAGGCGCATAGGCTTGATGTTCGTGTGGGAGTACTCGACAAAGCAGTATCAGACGCCCAAAAAACAAAGCAGGAAGATGGCGGCAAGGCCGCAATGTTTCCAACAGTTGAGCCGTGGCACCAACCTATTAAGGCTAACGATCTGTTGCACGAAATCTACTCAACAGTGCGACGCTTCATTATCTGTGATAAAGAAACAGCAATCACGGCAACGCTTTGGTGTGCCTTCACTTGGCTAGTCGACTCGGTTGAAATTGCGCCAATAGCTGTAATCACGGCACCAGAAAAACGCTGCGGGAAATCGCTACTATTGAACCTGATCGGAAAAATGGCTTGCAGACCGCTGGTTGCCTCCAATATTGGAGTTGCTGCAGTCTTTCGAGTCATCGAGGCGCACAGTCCTACACTGCTGATTGACGAGGCCGATTCGTTCTTCAACGATAACGAAGAATTGCGCGGGGTAATCAATTCAGGACACACCCGCCAATCCGCCTATGTGATTCGTTGTGTAGGCGAAGACCACGAGCCGCGCAAGTTCTCGACGTGGGGAGCGAAAGCGATATGCGGGATCGGTCACTTGGCGGAAACGCTAATGGATAGGTCTGTCATATTGGAGTTGCGACGAAAGCTTCCGAACGAATCTATCCAGCGGTTACGCCATGCCGAAACGGGATTATTCGAGCGGCTATCCTCCAAACTGGCAAGATTTGCTCAAGATGCCGCACCGGACATAAAACGGGCTAGACCCTCCCTGCCGGAAGAACTGAATGACCGCGCACAGGATAACTGGGAACCGCTACTTGCCATAGCCGATTATGCTGGGGGAGATTGGCCTCAACTTGCCAGACACACAGCACTTAAATTGTCCGGTGCTGAAAAGGAAGCCGTGTCAATACCTGCAGAATTACTGGCAGACATTCAACAGATTTTCGAGATTAAACGGTCTGACAAGATAAGCACGGCGGATTTAATCACGACGCTTTGTGATGATGACGAAGGCGCATGGGCAACCTATAACCGAGGCAAGCCGATAACCCCGCGTCAAGTTGCCCATAAATTAGCAGGATATGGCATCTCATCAAAAACTATCCGAATTGATTACGGAACGGCGAAAGGTTTTGAGAAAAGCCAATTTTTCGACGCTTTTACCCGTTATCTCTCTCACCCTGCCGAAAACGCGCATTTTGCCGTAACAACGTCACAAACCAATAAACACGGGGCTTTCAGTGTTACGGATAAGGAAAACGTTACAGCAACAGAAAAGCAAAAGGTAACACCAGAACCCTTGCAAACACTGGATTGTTACCTTGTTACGGATAGAACGGGGGTATCTAGCAGAGGAATGGCTGAGGTTGAGATATGACCCCGGTAGCTATCCTCAATCAATCGGCAAACATCCCTGCCAAGAGAAGAAGCTTGTCCTTGTTCTTCTTCGTGGCAGGGCTTAGGGTTTGGTATTCGTGTCGCGAGTAATGCTTGTCGTTTGCTGCACGGGATGTTCTCGGGTCGCGCTCGAAATAGATAAGAGATAGTAATGAAATAGTAATAGAGGATCAGGCAGACCGGGCTGGCGATTACCGTTGTTCTTCATGGCACGGCTTGCAGCGGCTCAAAGTTGGCAGTTGATTCGGTGATGAGTACGTGCAATAAGCCATCAAGAGACAGTCGCGGAAAAACAGTGAATGAGTACTTCAGACTGATTGCTGCCTGCTGACAACGGCATACCGGGTGTCGGGTCCACTCTGAAAGCTGCCTGATGATCTACTTTGGGTACTCAGCCATTGCCGCCGTTGGCGAGCCGGCCGAAGTAGGTCCGCAATGGGCAGGTCAACAGTCGTAGGCCAGGAAATCGACTTGAATGACAGCTTTGAACTTCACCCTATAGCCGGACCTGAAGTTACCCACGAATGGTGGACGGTTGGATCAGGCGGTTGTTGAATCCTCAAAAGCCAACGGAGCCACGTAGTTGATGGTGGAGTGGCGTCGCTGACGGTTATAGAACACTTCCATGTAATCGAACAAACTTGCACGCGCATCGTCACGCGTTTTGTAATCGCAATGCATGACCAATTCAGTCTTTAGCGTATGGAAGAAGCTCTCCATAGGCGCATTGTCCCAGCAATTCCCCTTGCGGCTCATGCTCTGCCGAATCCGATGCTTGGAGATGAGATCCCGGTATAGCCAGGTCGCATAGGTGGAACCTCGATCCGTGTGAACGATCTGGGGTACGCCACGCCGTGCAATGGCCATTTGCAATGCGTCCGTGGCCAACTGGCCGTCGAGTGACGGGCTCATTCCCCAGCCGACGATGGCCCGCGAATACAAGTCCATTACGGCCGCCAGATACAGCCATCCCTCGCGTGTCGGGATATACGTGATATCGCCCAGCCAACAGACGTTGGGGCGCTTGACCTGGAAGCGACGTCGGATCAGGTTGGGCGAGACGTCCTTGGTATTGCGCGAGTCGGTCGTGACCCTGAACTGGCGAATCGCCCGAGGAACGATCTGCTCCCGGCGCATCAACTTGGCAACGGTATTGCGGCAACAGGCCACGCCTTGGGCAGCCAGTTCGGCATGCACCCGCGGTGCCCCGTAGGACTGACGGCTGGCCGCGTGCGCTTCCCGAATCCTGAACACCAGCGCCGATTGCCGTTGTGCTCTCGCGCTGGGCGGCCGGCTTCGGGCGGCATAGTACCCGCTCGCCGAGACCTGCAAGGCCTTGCACAGCGTGCGCACGCCATGGTCCTTGCGTTGCTCTTCAATGAATGCGTACTTCACGCTGACGCCTTCGCGAAGTAGATGGCCGCTTTTTTTAAAATCTGAACCTCCTCGCGCAGCCGCGCATTCTCCTTACGAAGCTTCTCCACGTCGTGCTCGGATGTCGGCAGTTCGGGTCGCGTCGTCCCGCTGCGCTCTTCTTCCTCTAAATCCAGGCGCCACTGCC
>CAIVZW010000458.1 GCA_903910495.1 uncultured beta proteobacterium | reverse complement strand
GCTGCTCGGGTTTGCCCTGCCGCCACTGCTTCAGCTCAAGAGCGTGTCGACGCTGCGTGTGCTGCGCCGCGAGTTTTCCAGCGGTGCATTGCCGCCCTTGCGTTTGCTTGGCGGATACGCGCTGGGATTGCTGGCACTGGCCGGTCTGATGGTCTGGGTGGCCGGTGAAATCCGGCTTGGTGCCTACGTCGTTGGCGGTTTTTCAGCGGCGCTGCTGCTTTTTGCGCTGGTCGCGCGTGCGGCGATTCGACTGGCCGCGCTGCTGCGCGGTGGTGCGCGCTCCAGAACAGGCCAGGGTGGCATTGGCTGGCGCTACGGCCTGGCCAGCCTTGAACGGCGATCGGCGGCCAGTGTCCTGCAGATCGTTGCCCTGGCCCTCGGTTTCATGGCACTACTGCTGCTGACCGTGACGCGCAATGATCTGCTGGAGGCTTGGCGCCGGGCGATGCCCCCTGATGCGGCGAACCGTTTTGTCGTCAATATCCAGCCCGATCAACTGGACAGCGTGCGTCGGGCCTTTGCCGACGAGGGTTTGACTGCGGCGTTCGCACCGATGATTCGCGGGCGTCTGGCCAGGGTGAACGGGGTCGAGATTGGCCCGGCAAACTATGAGGACGAGCGCGCCAGGCGCCTGATCGACCGCGAATTCAATCTCTCGTATCGCATGGATCTGCCGCAGGGCAATGCGGTGTCGGCGGGGCGCTGGTTTTTGCCAGCCGAGAGCGACCAGGAGTTAGCTTCGGTCGAGGAGGGCCTGGCCAGGACGCTGCGCCTGAAGGTCGGTGACCGGCTGGAATTTGTGGTGGCCGGCGAGAAGGTCGACATGCAGGTACTGGGTCTGCGCAAGCTCAACTGGGACTCGATGCGGGTGAATTTCTTTGTGCTGACCCCGCCGGCAGTCCTGCAGGACTATCCGGCAAGCTGGATCACCAGCTTTTACCTGCCCCCCGGGAATGCCGGCTTCGTCAATCGCCTGATCGGCGAGTTTCCCAATCTCACTGTCGTTGATGTCGCCGCAATTGTGCGTCAGTTGCAGGCGATCATGGATCAGGTGGCGCAGGCCGTCCAGTTCGTTTTTCTGTTTACGCTGCTGGCCGGCATCATCGTGCTCTATGCCGCGCTGGCCTCGGCCGCCGAGGAACGGCGCTATGAACTGGCGGTCATGCGCGCGCTGGGCGCCCGGCGCGAGCAATTGCGCCGCGCCTTGCTGGCCGAATTTGCGGCCATTGGCGGTCTGGCCGGACTGATCGCCGCGCTGGGTGCCATTGGCGTCGCCCAGTTGCTGGCGACCAAGGCGTTCCAGTTCGAGGTGGCTATCGATTTCTGGTTGCCTCTGGCCGCGATGCTAGGCGGTGCGGCACTGGTCACCGCTGCCGGCTGGTTTGCCGCGGTGCGACTGATGGCGGTGCCACCCCTTGAGTCTTTACGCGCCGGCGGGTAGATCTTCGCGGCGCAGCATGAATACATACTGATCGCCGGCGCTGGTATCGAGCCAGGTAAATGAGGTTTCCGGGAAAGCCGTCTCCAGTTCGTCCCGGTTGTGCCCGATTTCGACGATCAGTATTCCCTCCGGCTTGAGGTGCAGTGCCGCTTCCTTGAGGATGACGCGGACGAAATCCAGACCGTCTTCGCCGCTGGCCAGTGCGAGTTCCGGTTCGCGCCGGTATTCCTCGGGCAGGCTGGCCATAGCCCCGGCATTGACGTAGGGCGGATTGGAAATGATCACGTCGTAACGCTGCCCGCGGATTGCGGCAAAGGCGTCGGATTCGACGAGGCGGATGCGCGATTCCAGGCCATAGTCATCGACATTGCGCCGGGCCACGGCGAGCGCCTCGGGTGAGAGGTCGACGGCATCGACCGTTGATTCCGGAAAGGCGAGCGCCGCGAGAATGGCCAGGCAAGCCGAGCCGGTACACAGATCCAGCACGCTGCAAACTGCCCAAGGGTCGTCGATCCACGGGCTCAGTTGCTCGTGCAGCAACTCGGCAATGTGCGAGCGCGGAACGATCACCCGCTGATCGACATAGAAACGATAGTCGCCAAGCCAGGCCTCGTTGGTGATATAGGCCGCAGGCAAGCGCTCATCGATGCGGTACTTGATCACCTTGAGCACGGCAGCACGTTCGTCGCGGGTCAGACGGGCGTCCATGAACGGTTCCAGCCGGTCAGGCGGCAGTTGCAAGGTATGCAGCAACAGATAGACGGCTTCGTCCCAGGCGTTGTCGGTGCCGTGACCAAAGAACAGGCCGGCCTCGGTGAAGCGGCTGACGGCAAAGCGCACCAGGTCGCGCAAGGTGGACAGTTCGTGTTGGGCTTGTTCAAACATGTTAGCGTGAAAGTCGCGAGAGCGACTCTCGAACCTCCCCTCGCCCTCGGGGATAACCAGCGACTTGGCTGCCGTTTTTTGGCGGCCTAGTCGAATGGCTTTTTGGTACTTCAGAGGGGGCGGGGGTGAGGGGATCGGTTTGGATTTCGCCGCGCAGCGAATGCGGCATGGCCGACGTATTAAGCAGATCGACGAAACGATG
>CAIVZW010000457.1 GCA_903910495.1 uncultured beta proteobacterium | reverse complement strand
TTGGCAACAACAGCAAGACCGCCGGTTTCCATTTGTCGAGCCTGTACAGCCCGATGGGTTGGCGTAACTGGCGGGAAATCGCTGCCGCGTGGGAGAGTGCCATCAGCAAGGACGCCGGATCGGCCGCCGCCATCAAGACCTTCAAGAACACTGAACTCGGTGAGACGTGGGTCGAGGAAGGCGAAGCGCCCGACTGGCAGCGCCTGCTGGAACGCCGCGAAGACTACCGGATAGGATCCATCCCTGAAGGTGGATTGCTCCTGACCGGTGGCGGTGACGTGCAGAAGGATCGCATCGAAGCTTCTGTCTGGGCGTTCGGGCGTGGCAAGGCTTCATGGCTCGTCGAGCACCGGGTGCTGATGGGCGATACCGCGCGCGCTGAGGTCTGGAACCAGTTGGCTCGCCTGCTCGATGAAACCTGGACGCATGCCTCCGGGGCATCAGTACCGCTGGTGCGCTTCGCGCTGGATACTGGCTTTGCCACACAGGAAGCTTATGCCTTCGTGCGCGCGGTGCGGGATTCCCGCGTGATGGCGGTCAAGGGTGTGGCGCGTGGAGCGGCACTGGTCGGCACCCCGACGGCCGTGGATGCGACCACTGGCGGCAAGAAACTGCGCCGGGGCATCAAGGTGTTCTCGGTCGCCGGTGGCATTGCCAAACTGGAGTTCTACAACAACCTGCGCAAGTCTGCCGATGTGGCCGATGACGGTGTGACTACGGTCTATCCAGCCGGCTTCGTGCATCTGCCCAAAGTCGACGCCGAGTTCATCCAGCAACTCTGCGCCGAGCAATTGGTGACCCGGCGAGACCGCAACGGCTTCGCGATTCGCGAGTGGCAGAAGATGCGCGAGCGTAACGAGGCCCTGGACTGCTACGTCTATGCCCGCGCGGCCGCTGCCGCATCCGGTCTCGACCGCTTCGAGGAACGCCACTGGCGAGAACTGGAAAAGCAACTCGGGATCGCGAGCATCGAGCCCCCTGAAATTGCTGATGAACTGAATGCCAAGGCCACCCATGGACACAAAACCGGCGGTGGCCTTGCTGTTTCTGGCACCCGCCGTTCGGGGCGCCACCTGATCCGCAGCCGCTGGCTGAGCTAAAACCACTAAAGGAACCCACCCCATGAGTCTGCAAACCAAAATTCACAGTCTGGTCATCCGCGTCGCCGACGAGTTCAAGACGGTCCATACCCGGATCGGTAACCTCTCATCGCTCTCGACTATCGACAAGTCCTCGCTGGTCGCCGCGATCAATGAACTTAAAACCGCCGTTACGGCATTTGCGGTGATCGATGACCTGACACCGGGGAGCACCACAACAACCTTCTCGGCCTCGAAGATCGTCACGCTGCTCGATGCCTTGCGCGCCCAGATTCTCGGTGGCGCCGATGCCGCCTACGATACCTTGCTCGAATTACAGCAAGCGTTACAGAACGATCAGACGGGCATCGCCGCCCTGACGGCAGCGATCGACAAGCGCGTGCGTTTCGATGCGGCGCAGACCTTGACGGCTCCTGAGCAACTACAGGCACGGACTAACATCGGTGCCGTAGCGAGCACCGATATCGGCGATACCACCACCGACTTCGTCACTCTCTTCGAAGCGCAACTGATCGCCTGATCATGAGCCTCACCGCAAAAGTCAGTGCCCTGGCCATTCGGCTGGCCTGCGAGATCAAGACCCTGGTCCGTCCCGAGCATCCCGGGCTGGCCCGTGCCTGGGTCACCTTTGGCTACGTGGGCGGCGCAATTCAGATCGCCGCAGCGCACAACGTTGCGCGAGTCACCCGGCAGGCGGCAGGACGCTATCGCATCAGCTTCGCCACGCCGTTTGCAGATGCCAGCTACTGCTGGATCGCCTTTGCCCGCAGCACGGTCAATTCCGGCATCGCTCGTATGGCGCTGGCGCGGCAAACCTCGGAGGCTAAAACTGCACGCTTTGTCGAGGTGGCGTGTGCAACCGGCAGTTCCTCGTTTGCCGATACGTCCGAGATGAATGTCGTGGTGTACCGCTAATGGCCTATACGGAAGAACAACTCGGTGCACTGGAAGCGGCCCTGGCCAAGGGTGAGAAGCGCGTCACCTTTGGCGACAAGACGGTCGAGTACCGTTCCGTTGAGGAACTGCGTCAGGCCATTCTGGCGGTGGAGCGTGATCTTTACGAACAGGCGGCTGACACCGACCTCTGGCCACGCGCCCCACGGCAGATCCGGGTGACGACAGCAAAAGGGACGTGATGCGCCTGTTCAAAACCATTCAACGCAAACTCTTCGGCAACTCGCCGACCTACGATGGCGTCGGCGGTGGACGTCGGGCGCTGGCGTGGTCAGTGGGTAATCCCGGTGCGGTTGCGGCGCTGCTCTACACGCAGAACGAACTGCGCGCCAAGAGCCGCGATCTGGTGCGCCGCAATGCCTGGGCGGCTGCCGGGATTGATTCCTACGTGGCCAACGCCATCGGTACCGGCATCAAGCCGCAGTCGATGGTGCAGGACAGCGCCTTGCGCGAGGTCATCCAGTCGCTCTGGCGCGCGTGGTGCGAAGCAGCTGATGCCGCCGACCTCACCGACTTCTATGGGGTGCAGGCCTTGGCAATGCGGGCCATGATCGAAGGCGGCGAAACCCTCATTCGCTTGCGCTACCGCCGGCCCGAGGATGGTTTGCCGGTGGCTTTACAGGTTCAGGTGCTCGAACCCGAACACCTGCCCATGACGCTCAATCAGGATTTATCGAACGGTAACCTGATCCGTGCCGGCATCGAATTTAACCGACTCGGGCAGCGCGTGGCCTACCACCTCTACAAGAGCCACCCTTACGACGGCAGTCTGGCACCGATGTCCGGCGCTGGCGGCTTGGAGACCGTGCGGGTCGCGGCGGCCGAGATCCTCCATCTGTTCCGGCCCCTGAGGCCGGGTCAGATTCGTGGGGAACCGTGGCTTGCGCGGGCGTTGGTCAAGCTCCATGAACTCGATCAGTACGATGATGCCGAACTGGTGCGCAAAAAAACGGCCGCCATGTTCGCTGGCTTCATCACCCGCGTGTCGCCTGAAGACAATCTGCTGGGCGAAGGGCTGGCAGATGCCCATGGTGTGGCCCTGGCGGGGCTTGAACCGGGAACGATGCAGATTCTCGAACCGGGCGAGGACATCAAATTCTCCGCGCCGTCCGATGTCGGCAGTACCTACACAGAATTCATGCGTCTGCAGTTTCGCGCCGTCGCTGCAGCTATGGGCATCACCTACGAAATGCTCACCGGCGACCTGTCGCAGGTGAACTATTCCAGTATCCGTGCCGGGCTGCTGGAATTTAGACGCCGCTGTGAGGCTATCCAGCATGGGGTGATCGTGCATCAACTGTGCCGGCCGCTTTGGCGGGCATGGATGGATCAGGCAGTGCTCGAAGGGGCGTTGTCGATGTCGGGTTATGGTCGCCGCTCACATGAGTACCAAGCGGCCCGGTGGATCCCGCAAGGTTGGCAGTGGGTCGATCCGCAAAAGGAATTCACCGCCATGAAACTGGCGATCCGGGCCGGTCTGTCGAGTCGCTCGGAAGCTATTTCAGCGTACGGCTACGACGCCGAGGATGTCGATCGCGAGATTGCGGCGGACAACCAGCGTGCCGATTCATTGGGTCTGGTATTCGATTCCGATCCGCGGCACGACACTGTCCCCAGTGAGCCAGTTACTGAGACACCTGCTCGGCCAGACCCCGCCGATCACCCCGACCAACCAACGGAGTAACCTATGTTGCCTCATCTTGCTTCCCGGCTTTTAGGGACGCCTTTGCTCGTCCATCGCGCCAAGCTCGATGTAATTCTTGCCGTGCTCGGCGATCGACTCAACATCCAGCCCCCTGCTGCCGACCTGGCATTGCCAGGACCACGCACCATGCCGTCTGGAACGCCGGGCATTGCCGTCATTCCCGTGCAGGGCACGCTGGTGAAGCGAACCGCCGGCTTAGATGCGGCCTCCGGGCTTACCAGTTATACCGAGATCGCTGCCCTGCTGAATTTTGCACTGGCGGATCCTCAGGTCGCGGGCATCCTGCTCGATATCGATTCTCCTGGTGGCGAAGCCTCGGGCAGTTTCGAACTGGCGCGGCAAGTACGGGAGGCGTCTGCCGTCAAACCGGTGTGGGCTGTCGCCAACGACGTCGCCTACTCGGCGGCCTACGCTATCGGGTCAGCGGCCAACCGACTCATCGTGTCCGAGACAGGCGGGGTGGGTTCGATTGGCGTGATCGCTCTGCACATTGATCAATCGGTCAAGGACGCTAATGACGGTTATCGGTTCACGGCGATCACGGCAGGCGCCCACAAGAACGACTTCTCGCCGCACCAGCCGCTCACCGATGACGCGAAGTCTGAACTGCAGGCCGAGGTTGATCGGCTCTACGGACTGTTTGTCGATCACGTGGCGTCGATGCGCTCCCTGGCAAGCCGTGACGTACGTTCCACGGAGGCCGGATTGTTCTTCGGTGCGAATGCGATCGCTGCGGGACTCGCCGATTCAGTCGGCACATTCGAATCGGCCGTAGCCGATTTCTCTCTATATCTCAACTCCCGAAGTCGAACGTCGCCTCAGGCTCGGGCAGTCACTCGAACCGGGGCGGCGACTCCAACAAAGGAGCATGTAATGGAAACACGAGAGGAAACACAAGAAGCTGTTCTCGAAATGATCGGGGTCGATGCTGCCGCAACTCAGTTGGCTGCGTTGGTGGCTGAGGCTAAACGTGAAGTGACGCAGTCCGCGCAAGCCATCGCCGAGATGTGTCTGATTGCCGGTGCCCCGGAAAAGGCCGCCGAATTCATCGCGGCCGGCAAGAGCGAAGCCGACGTGCGACGGGTTCTGATTGAGGGCAGGGCGGCCCGGTCGGAAGCGACAACGATTCAATCGACCCTCAATACAGGCACGCAAGAGGCATTCCGTCCGGAAACCTCGCCGATCGTCAGCGCCGTCAAAAAACTCATTGCCAGGGAGTAAGCCATGTCCGTCATCGCCCAACGCACCAATCTCGGGGACCTGCTGAAGTACGAGGCCCCCAATCTCTATTCCCGCGAGACGGCCACAATCGCCGCCGGACAAAACCTGGCGCTCGGCACCGTGCTGGGCAAGACGACCACTGACGGCAAGTGGCACGCCCTGGATCCGGACGCCACCGACGGATCAGAAACCGCCGCCGGGGTTCTCGCCGTCGATACCGATGCGACGCTGACTGATCGCGAGGACGCTCTTCTGATTGCTCGTCACGCGATCGTTGCCCGGAGTGCCTTGATCTGGCCGGTGGGCATCAGCGCAGTGCAGAAGGCAGCGGCCGACGCGCAACTTGCCACGCTCGGCGTCCTCGTTCGCGCCTCGGCTTAAGCCCATGCGACTCACCCTATAAAGACCCGCCGCCTGGCAGGTTTTAGCTTTCTGGAGATCAAAAATGCAAAATCCTTTCGATAACCCCGGCTTCTCGATGGCGAGCCTCACGGCGGCCATCAATCTCCTGCCGAATCGTTATGGCCGACTCGAACAGTTGGGTCTGTTTCCGGCAAGGCCGGTGCGTACCCGGCAGATCGTGGTCGAGGAGCGCAATGGCGCACTCAACCTCCTACCCACGCAAATAGTGGGCGGACCGGCCACGCTCAACATCCGCGACAAACGTAAATTGCGTTCTTTCGTCGTGCCGCATGTTCCACTTGATGACGTGGTGTTACCCGAGGAAGTGCAGGGGGTCCGCGCGTTCGGTCTGGAGACAGAGATGGAATCGGTTGCGAGCGTCCTGGCCTATCACCTCCAGAGTATGCGCAATAAGCATGCGATTACCCTGGAGCACTTGCGCATGGGCGCCCTCAAGGGCGTGATTCTCGATGCCGACGGCTCGGTGTTGCACAACCTGTATGCCGACTTCGAAATTCCCGCGAAGACGGTGAACTTTGCGCTGAATGTGGACACCACGAACGTGCGCAACAAGTGTGTCGAGGTCATCGGCCATGTCGAGGAGAACCTGCGCGGCGAGTTCATGACCGGGGTGCGTTGCCTGTGCTCGCCCGAGTTCTTCGAGAAACTGGTGGGGCATGCCAAGGTCGAGAAAGCCTACGAGAACTACGCGCAAGGCGCGATGTTGCGCGATGATGTCCGCACTGGCTTCGCGTTCGGCGGCGTCGTCTTCGAAGAGTATCGCGGTCAGGCGTCAAACGTCGCCGGATCGGTCGTCCGCTTTATTGCCGCCGGCGAAGCGCACTGTTTCCCGCTTGGCACGATCGACACCTTCGGCACCTACTTCGCGCCGGCCGATTTCAACGAAACCGTGAACACCCTCGGTGAGCCGATCTACGCCAAACAGGAACCGCGCAAGTTTGAGCGGGGTACGGATCTGCATACCCAGTCGAATCCTCTGCCGATGTGTCACCGGCCGGGGGTGCTGGTGAAACTCACTATGGCCTGATGATGGATGTCGGCGCGCTCTACGACGCGGCAGCCCATTCGGGTCTGCTGACGTCGGTGGCGTTCGGGGCAACAGAAGTCATGGTCGACTTCCGTGCGCCCGACGAGGATGTGCTTGATGGTCTCGGAGTAAGCCGGGGCTACTCCATTCGTTATCCGCAGAGTCGGTTGGCTTTGAAGGCCGGCGATGAATTGCTGGTCGGAGGCGTGATATACCGGATCAGGGAGGTAATGCAACTGGGCGACGGCTCGGAATGCAGGGCTTCACTGACACGACTTTAGGTCCCGATCTTGATCCAGCCATTCCAGAGCATCCGCGCAATGGTGGCATTGACGGCCTGACGATCGAATCGCTCGGGATCGAAGTCTAGCCCGGCCCATTCCTGGAACTCTTTGGTCTCGTCGCTGTAGGGGTCCTCTTCCAGCTGTTCCAGGAAGTCCTGATAGCCGCCTGAACCGCCAGCATCGTCAGGTGGGCAGGCGCGTTCGCCCGACTCGACCCAGGCGAATCCGCCATCACTCGGACTGGGCTTCACGTCCTCAATGGACTCGACGGTGATCCGGTGTTGCCAACTGTCGCCGAAATCGTAGAGGTAGTCGCAACTGTCGCCCTCGGCGAGCAACTGGTTGAGCCGGTATTTCTTCTCGTCCAGCATTTCCCATCCGGGATCGGTGAACTCCGGTTCCGGCACCCCGTAGTGCTTGTCGTGAATCTCGAACTTGTGCAGATGGGAATCTGACCAGCCCATGGCGGTCTGGAGGATGTGATGAAACGC
Source organism: uncultured beta proteobacterium (assembly GCA_903910495.1). Next base: position 1,491 of record CAIVZW010000457.1, on the reverse strand, counting down.
ATCGAGCCGGGTGCGGCCATCCAGAAGGATGCGACGCCAGATGGCCGGCCGGATGCCAAGTAGTTCGACACGCAGTGTGTAGTGGCTGGGTGACGATTGGCTGCTGCGGTGCTTCTTCCTTGGGACAACGGGTGTTGCCATGACGGTCAGCCTCCTTGATTTTACCTGCCATTTTACGGGCCTCTCGCGGGATTGACATGACTTCATCGATTCGAGAACGCTTGATGCAGGAAGTAATGACGGTGCTTGCGCCGGTGGCGCTTGCTCAGGGTGCCACGCTGATCCGAGCGCCCCCGGTGGGAGTAACGCGTGAGCAATCACCGGCGCTGCTGTTCTTCCCTGAATCAGACAGCATTGTGGCGCGACCCAACGACCGGGTCGAGCGGCATCTCGTCATCCGTCTCACGGCGCTTGCTCGCGATCAAGGGGGGCTGCCTGCGCACAGCATTGCCGATCAGTTGCTGGTGGCGGCTCATGCCGCGCTTTTCGCGCAGGCCAACTTTGGAGGCCTTGTGCTGGGCCTGCAGGAACTGGAGTGCGAGTGGGACGTTGAGGATGCCGATGCGACCACAACCGCGATTCCAGCACGTTACCAAATCTCGTATCGAACCCTGGTCTCTGACCTCTCACAGCAAGGATGAACCATGCAAATCGAACTTCTCAAGATCCACACCCATACCGGCGCCCTGCATGGCGCAGGCACCGTCATCGATGTCGATGACAGCACGGCGAATTGGCTCATCGAGCACGGCGTCGGCCAGGCCGCCAACTCGGCAGAGCCCCGGCGCTCCCGCCACAACGAAGCAACCCCAGTCTCTCCATTCACCTCACACAAGGAGTAACCCCTCATGAGCTATTTCTCTGGACAAGGACGCGTCTTCATCGGTTCGCGTGACACCAGCGGCAATCCGCAAGGCCTCACCTTCGTCGGTAACGTTCCCGACCTCAAGGTGTCACTCTCGGTCGAAACCCTGGAGCATCAAGAATCCCAATCTGGCCAGCGACTGACCGATTTGCAACTGATCAAGACCAAGAAAGGTGAGTTTGCCTGCACGCTGGAAGAACTCATTCAGTCGAATCTGGAACTCGCCCTTTACGGTTCCACCACAACCGTGACCACAGGCACTGTTACCGACGAGCCGGTCATTGCTACCGCTGAACTTGGCAAGCTCTATCTGCTCGGCAAACAAAACGTCTCCACCGTGGTGATCAAGGCGGGGGCGACGACCGTGGCGGCGGGTAAATACACGGTCAACGCCAAACACGGCTCGATCATGTTTACCGACATTACCGGGGTCACGGGTGCCATCGCCGCCAGTTACAGCTACGGCACGGCCAACGTCACGGCGATGTTCACGCAGCCGCTGCCCGAGCGCTGGGTGCGCTTCGAGGGTCTGAACACGGCCGATGCCAACAAGGAAGTTGTGATCGACCTCTATCGTGTGGCCATCAATCCGACCAAGGACTTGTCGGTGATCGGCACGGAATTAA
>CAIVZW010000456.1 GCA_903910495.1 uncultured beta proteobacterium | reverse complement strand
TGGTGCCAAAAAGCGAGATGTACTCGTTGAAGAGCTGCTCGGACTTCTTGAAATCCCGGCCCGCGATGCTCGGCAACACTTGCCAGAAGCGCCCCAGGGCGAGGATGGGGCCGCCGTTGTCAAAGGTCTTGTCGGTCGCATAGGCCATCTCGAAACCCTTCTGGGTCTTGCCCTTCAACCCCTCGGCCATGGCGGTGAGAATGCTGACGCCATCCGAATAGACTCCGACGGAAAGGCCGTAGTAGTACCAACCCTCGATTCCGTCGGCTTTGATCTTGGTGGCGGCCTCGCCGAACTTCATGCCATCTTTTCCCGCACTTTTTGCGATATCTTTCCAGCCTTGGACCTCTTGGGTAACGGCCTCGTCACCATAATTGCGGAGGGCTTTCGCGGCCTTCCAGTTGGCACCGTAGTCACCCGGTGCGGCGAGCGCGGCCTTGACGGCCGTGTCGGCGACGGCCTTGAGTTCAGATACGTTCCCTTCGGCGAAGGCGGCTTGAACGACGAGGGTTAGGACACAGGCGACGGCCGCGATGCAGAATCTTTTCATGAACTGTTCCTCCTGGAAGGTAGATGCATGCCAAAAGAGCCTAGCCGCAGTTTGGCGCCGGGTCAAGGTCGGCACTTGGATGGATTGTGGAGGTGCATTGATGGATTAAGTCTGCTGTGTAATGGGTTGCATCAAGAAAAACGGGAACCGCTTTTTGTCGACCCCCGCTGATATCGGGCAACCCAGACTCGAACGCGGTAAAATCCAGTTCCCAACAGGTTGATACAGCTTCCTATGTGTCTATCAAATCAAATTTCAGGACTCTCTGTAATCAGATATTACTTTCTATATAAGTGTGACAATTGCTCGTAAAAATGCTTTGGAATCTGCTACAGGTTCGGCAGCTTGAGTCTCCCAGATTCCCTCCCAGAAGAATCCATGTGCAAGCAATTGCATTTGCAATCCATCGCACTGTTCCAGAACCGGGAGTCCGTTACTGGAGATGCGCTTGGCGAAATCGCTCGAGCAACTCGATCAGACGGGCATTGTGGGAGGTCAAGGTTTCGTGGTTGCTCAGAACCGGTTCCGCATTGGCGGCGGTCCAGCGGAGTCGGGCGACAGCCTGAACAGCCAGGGGCATGCGCACAATTCTCTCCTTGGGCCCGGGCTCGGGCCTCAGCAACGGCCTGATGATGTGCGGCTTGTACGTGAGGTTCATGGAGGCGCACCAATCGTGCCACTTGAAATCCAGGATGTGACGGAACAGGCTGACTGGTATCCACGGTATCCGGAAGGCGTCGGCGACGATCGCGGCATGCATCGCCTCCGCCAGGATCAGTTCGCAGCCACGGATCTGGGTGAGCGTCTCCTCGACGCGTGCGTAAGGATCGATCAGCTCTATGCCGAAGGACGAGCACAGCCATTGCCAAGGAACCCCGTATTCCATGTCCCGGTGATGGGGTGCGAAACCGATCCGTATGCGCTTCCCGATGGAGGGGAGCTCATCTTTGCCTAGCGTGGCCAGAAGAGAGGCTGGGTCGGTGATCGCCAGATTCTTATCAATGCCGAGCGCAGAGGCTGTGAGAGGGCCGCGGACGCAGTATATCTGCCAGCTGTCATCCAGTTTGGGAGGTTTCACATAGCCACACCCCGACCCGAAGACGATCTTGTGTCCATCCGGGACCCAGAGCCCGAGGATGGTGCCGATGCCAAAAAAAACCTTGGACGCATCGGAATCGAAACAACCGGGTAACAATTTATCCCAGAGCCATGGGTTCAAGTCGTCGCCGAAGTTACCCTTCGGACCCTGCCAGTAGTAAAGTTTCATGGAATCCGTATCCTGGCCGGGATAACCACATTTTCCAACATTACACATCCTTTGGGCCAACTAGATGGATTTCTCAGTTCCATTAGGGCCAAACCGGTCCCCGC
>CAIVZW010000455.1 GCA_903910495.1 uncultured beta proteobacterium | reverse complement strand
CGTGCCGAAGCCTACGAAAGCGTTGTACTGAAGGCACGGGTCGATGGCCAGGTGGCCGCCGTTCTGTTTACCGAGGGACAGCACGTCAGGCAGGGCGATGTACTGATCCGTCTTGATCCGACCGATTTTGCCGCCCGACTTCAGCAGGCCGAGGCCACCGCTGCCCGCGATGAAGCACTGATCGCCAAGAGTCGAGCTGACACCGCACGCTATTCGGCACTCAAGGATCGCAACTTTGTCTCCGAAGAAAAGGTCAACGACATCCGCACCAACGAGGCGGCCGCGACCGCGAACCTCCGTTCCAGCAAGGCGGCAGCGGAAGTCTTGCGCCTGCAACTTAGCTACGCCACCATTCGCGCACCGATCACTGGCGTTGTTGGCGCCCGACTGGTATTCCCCGGATCAGCCATCAAGATTAATGACACGACACTGGCTGTGGTCAACCGTATCCGCCCCTTGCTGGTCAGCTTCTCGATACCGGAAAAGCATTTGCCCCGCTTGCGCTCGGCAATGAAATCCGGCGGCATGAAAGTTGACATCAGCCTGCCCGGTGAGTCCTCTCAGCACATCGATGGCGATGTCCACTTCCTCGACAATGCCGTCGATACCACGACCGGCACCATTCTGATGAAGGCCAGAGTGGCCAACGATGATGAGAAACTGACTCCGGGCCAGTTTCTCAATGTCATCCTTTTGCTTGATACGCTGGTCAATGCGGTCACGGTGCCCAACGAAGCCGTTCAGCAGGGGGCAGACGGAAATTTCACCTACGTTGTCAAGGACGACAGCAGCGTCGAACTACGCAAGATCGAAACCGCCGCCTCTGCCGGGGGGGTAACGGCTATCCGCACGGGCTTGAAAGCAGGCGAAACCGTTGTCACCGACGGACAGTTACGCCTCGCGCCAGGAGTCAAGGTCAAGACCAAACAGAATGGATCTTCCGGCCTGGCCGATAGTGCCGGCACGGCAAATACTCCAAACCCTGCAGCAATAGCAGCAGCACCAGCGGCCAAGTAGGGCGGCTCCATGAACCTGCCCGAACTCTGTATCCGCCGCCCGGTGATGACCACGCTGCTGATGGCGGCATTTGTCATTTTTGGCTTCATCGCCTATTTTGCTCTGCCGGTTTCCGAACTGCCCAGCGTCGACTTCCCGACCATTTCGGTCACCGCCAGTCTCCCCGGTGCCTCGCCGGAAACGATGGCGTCGGCTGTTGCCACACCGCTCGAAGGACAATTCTCGACCATTGCCGGTCTCGACTCCCTGAGTTCGACCAGCGCCCAGGGAACGACTTCGATCACGCTGCAATTCTCGCTTGACCGGAACATTGACGCCGCTGCACAGGACGTTCAATCAGCCATTGCTTCCGCGCAGCGCAAACTGCCGCCAAGCATGCCGACCCCCCCTTCGTTCCGCAAGGTCAACCCGGCCGATTCACCGATCTTCTTCATCGCACTGTCCTCGCCGACAATGCCGCTGCCGATAGTCAACGAATATGCCGAGACGCAACTCGCGCAGCGACTTTCGACCATCAACGGCGTTGCCCAGGTGCAAGTCTTTGGTTCGCAAAAATACGCTGTTCGCATTCGCAGCAACCCGGATCAGCTTGCCGCACGCGGCATGGGCATCGACGAACTCCAGCAAGCGGTGGCCCAGGCCAATGTCAATCAGCCGGTCGGGCTGATTGATGGCGAGCGCCAGTCCTTTGCCATCAAGGACAACGGACAACTCACAACGGCCGCCGCCTACCGGCCGCTGATTGTTGCCTGGCGCAACGGCGCACCAATCCGGCTGGAGGAAGTGGCCACACCGATCGATAGCGTCGAGAACAAACGGGTTGCCGCCTGGAACGTGGACAAGCGCTCCATCGTACTGGCCATCTACCGGCAACCCGGCGCCAACACCATCGAGACGGTCAATTCGGTCAAGCGCATCCTGCCAAGCTTCCAGGCCAAACTGCCGGCAGCGATCAGCATGACCACGCTCTACGATCGCAGCATCACGATCCGCGAAGCGATCGAGGACGTGCAGTTCACCCTCGTCCTGGCCGGCTTCCTGGTCATCCTGGTCATCCTGCTCTTTCTGCGCAATTTGTCAGCCACAGCCATCCCGGCCCTGGCACTGCCCATTTCGGTGATTGGCACTTTCGCCGTCATGTACGCGCTCGGCTACAGTCTAGACAACCTTTCACTGCTGGCACTGACGCTCTCGGTCGGCTTCGTTGTCGACGACGCCATCGTCATGCTTGAAAACATCGTTCGCCACATCGAACTCGGAGAGACCCCGTTGCACGCCGCCATCAAAGGCTCGCGCGAGATCGGTTTCACCATCATCTCGATGACGCTTTCGCTGACCGCGGTATTCATCCCCGTGCTTTTCATGAGCGGTATTGTCGGGCGCCTGCTGCACGAATTCGCCGTGACGATTTGTGCCGCCATCCTGGTTTCCGGCATCGTCTCACTGACACTCACGCCGATGCTCTGCAGCCGCTACCTCCGGCACACGGAGAAAGAGGAGCATGGCCGACTGTTCCGCGCCTTCGAGAGTTTTTTCAATGCCCTGCTGGCGGGCTACAAAAAAACCCTGACTCTGGCGATGGCCCACTCGCGTCTGGTCATGGCAGGTTTTGTGCTCACCATCCTGTTGACCGGTGTATTTTTTACTCTGGTCCCCAAGGACTTCATTCCGAGCGGTGACAGCGGACAAATCATCGCCATTACCGAAGGCCCGCAGGACGCCTCGTTCGCCTCGATGGTCGAACACCAGCGCGCACTGGCCGCCATCGTCGCGCAGGATCCGAGCATCCGTTCCTTCATGTCCAGCGTCGGCGCGGCCGGCTCCCGCCCGACATCCAATACCGGTTCGCTCAACATGATGCTCAAGCCGCGCGACGAGCGCAAGTTCTCGGCGGATGAAATCATCCAGCAACTTCGGCCCAAGCTCGCTGCCGTGCCGGGGATCAAGGTGTACATGCAGAATCCTCCGGTCATCCGCATCGGCGGCCAGATCACCGCCGCACAATACCAGTACACTCTGCAAAGTACGGATCTGTCCGAGCTCTACCAATGGACGGACACCCTACTCGGGAAAATTCGCCAGCTTCCTGGTTTTATCGACGTGACCAGCAACCTCAACAACCTGAGCCCGGTCGTTGCTCTCGAGATTGATCGTGACAAGATCGCCACGCTCGGATTGAGCTTCAGCCAGGTTGAAGATGCCTTGCAAAGCGCCTTCAGTTCGCGGCAGATTTCAACCATTTACGGTACGTCCAACCAGTATCAGGTGATTCTCGAAGTTGCTCCCGAATTCCAGATCGATCCCTCCAAGCTCTCGCACATCTACGTGCGCGCTGCGGGTGGAAAACTGATCCCGCTTGACACGGTAACCCGCGTCAGCCAATCGACGCAGGCGATGACGGTCAACCATCAAGGACAACTTCCCTCGGTCACCATTTCTTTCAACCTGATGCTTGGCGTTTCACTGGGTGATGCAGTGGACCGCATCAAGACTCTCGAACGGGAAATGCGCATGCCAGCCTCGCTCAACACCAGCCTGCAGGGCACGGCGCAAGCCTTCCAGGCTTCGCTGCAAGGCCTCGGCATCCTGCTCCTGGTCGCCATACTGGTGGTCTACATCGTGCTCGGCATCCTTTACGAAAGTTTCATCCACCCGTTGACCATTCTTTCCGGCCTGCCCTCGGCGGCTCTGGGGGCGCTGATCACGCTGTTCATTTTCCGCGTTGATCTCAGCCTGTATGCTTTCGTCGGCGTCATCATGCTGATCGGCATCGTCAAGAAAAACGCCATCATGATGATCGATTTCGCGCTCGACAAACAGCGCAACGAGAAACTTCCGGCACACGAGGCCATCTTTCAGGCCTGCCTGATCCGCTTCCGTCCGATCATGATGACCAGCATGGCGGCGCTGGTCGGCACCCTGCCCATCGCACTCGGCCTGGGCGCCGGCGCTGAAGTTCGCCGGCCGCTGGGCCTGGCCGT
>CAIVZW010000454.1 GCA_903910495.1 uncultured beta proteobacterium | reverse complement strand
AGCCCGGAGTTGTTCAGAAGGCAGGATCAGGCCTATCGTGATCGTATCCTGCCGATGAACGACTGGATGGATTCGACCATCGTCACCAACATGTCGCGGCGCAGCATGACCGACTGGATCAGCTCGCCGGTTTCCGCAGAATACGCCATGAGCAGCGATTTCGATAATCAATGGCGAACAGGCGGCCGCCTTGACGAAATCACCGAGGAGGCGCACCTGTCGACCGAATGGCTGCTCAAGGGCATCGAGCGCTTCGTCAAGGACCGTGAGGTACGGCGGAAACAGCTTGCAATGGGCTAACTTGGATTAATTCCAATTCCCGTTAGAAACTTCGTTAATTGATACCACCAGCCGTTCGGCCTGAGCTTGTCGAAGGCCATAAATGGGAAGGTGATTGTGGTTCGACAGGCTCACCACGAACGGAACTAATATTAGCGTTTCTATCGCGAAATGGATTAAGATGCGAACCCCTTGTTGGTCGGCCTTCAGGCCGGCGTGTCTCCGATTCCTGTCGGGCTGAAGCCCGACCCACAACGCTAATGAACAATCTGGGATAAAAGGAATGGTTTAGAATCCGTTCCCATTTATCAGCCAGAAACCCTTCGTGGCGCTGCATGTCTTTTTGTCGCCCCCGTGCTGGACGTTTAAAAAGTACGTCTTCCATGGATGAGTGGAAGTGAAACCACCGAACCAGTCCTTCCTGAGCTAAAATCTCCTCTTTTTTGAAGGGGCGGATCATGCTGGAGCGCTATTTCAAACTTTCCGCGCACGGTACCAATGTGCGTACCGAGGTCATGGCCGGGGTAACGACCTTTCTGACCATGGCCTACATCATTTTCGTCAATCCGGACATTCTGTCGGTGGCCGGGATGCCGAAGGATTCGGTTTTCGTGGCCACCTGCCTGGCGGCGGCGATCGGTTCGGCGATCATGGGCCTTTATGCCAATTATCCGATTGCCCTGGCGCCGGGCATGGGGCTCAATGCCTATTTCGCCTTTGCCGTGGTCAAGGGCATGGGCTTTACCTGGCAGGCGGCACTGGGCGCTGTATTCATCTCCGGGGTGCTGTTCGTCATCGTCAGCCTGTTCCGGGTGCGCGAGGCCATCGTCAATGCCATCCCGCGTTCGCTCAAATTCGCCATATCGGCCGGCATCGGTCTGTTTCTGGCCATTATCGGGCTGAAGAGCGCCGGGATTATCACGGCCCATCCGGCGACCCTGCTGACCCTTGGCGATCTGCACAATCCGGGCGCACTTCTGGCCATTGCCGGCTTCATCCTGATCGTCGCCCTCGAGCAACGCAAGGTGCCCGGCGCCCTCATCATCGGCATCCTGTCGGTGACCGTGGCTTCCGTACTGCTGGGATTCACGCCGTTTGCCGGAGTCATCGCGCCGCCGCCTTCAATTCTCCCGACCCTGATGCAGATGGATATTGCTGGCGCGCTCAATGCTGGGCTGCTGACCGTGATACTGACTTTTTTCATGGTCGAGTTGTTCGATGCCTCGGGTACGCTGATCGGTGTTTGCCACCGCGCCGGGCTGCTCGATGCCGAAGGCAAGCTGCCGCGCCTGAAGCGTGCGCTGCTGGCCGATTCCGGCGCCATCGTGGCGGGGGCGATGCTGGGAACTTCCTCGACCACGGCCTACATCGAATCGGCGGCCGGCACCTCGGTTGGCGGTCGTACCGGTCTGACGGCGGTGGTCGTGGCGCTGCTCTTTCTGGCAGCACTGATCTTTGCGCCACTGGCGGGAACGGTGCCGGCCTGTGCTACGGCACCGGCACTGTGCTATGTAGCTGTACTGATGATTCGCGGCTTGTCCGAAATCGAATGGGATGATCTTACCGAAGCGGCTCCGGCCGTAGTGACGGCGATCAGCATGCCGTTTACCTTCTCGATTGCGCACGGTATTGCCTTCGGCTTCATCACTTATGCGGCGATCAAGGTTCTGGCTGGCCGCACGCGTGATTTGTCACCGATGGTGGCAGTGATTGCTGTCCTCTTTGTGCTCAAGTTCGCGTTTTTGTAAGTCGGCCTGAAGTCTCCAGGGTGTTACGCGGCTGGGATTGACGCAAGTCTTTATCGATAAAGGATAAGCAGTAAGCCCCTTGAAGATGAATGATCATCCCCAGCCGCGATCCCTGACCGACCTGTTCGTCTCCTTCACCCTGCTTGCGCTGCAAGGCTTTGGCGGCGTTTTGGCCGTTGTTCAGCACGAACTGGTGGACAGGAAACGCTGGATGACGAAAGAGGAGTTTGTCGAAAACTGGGCGGTCGCGCAGATCATGCCCGGCCCTAACGTGGTGAACATTGCCCTGATGGTCGGCGGGCGCTACTTCGGACTGCGCGGAGCCCTGGTGTCCATGGCCGGCATGCTGGCCATCCCGCTGGTGCTGGTGTTGCTGCTAGCGCTTGTTTATGCCCGATACACCAGTCATCCGGATGTCGTTGGTGCGCTACGCGGCATGGGTGCGGTGGCTGCCGGACTGATTATCGCTACCGGCTTCAAACTGTTCGCCGCCCTGAAAAATAATCCGCTGGGAATCCCCGTTTGCATTACCCTGGGCTTCGCCTGTTTCGTGTGCATTGCCGTGATGCACTGGCCCCTGGCGTATGTACTGCTCGGGCTGGGCAGTGTGGGCTGCCTGCTGGCCTACCGCAAGCTCCGGCCATGAACTCAGCGCCCATTCTCAATCTGCAATGGGTGGACTGGTTCCTCCTGTTTCTGAACTACATGATGCTTTCCATGCTGTCGGTGGGCGGAGTGATTTCCACGGCCCCCGAAATGCACCGCTATCTCGTCGATCAGCAGCACTGGCTGATCGATGCCCAGTTCAACTCTTCGATTGCCCTTGCCCAGGCCGCACCGGGGCCGAATGTCCTGTTCGTCGCGCTGCTTGGTTGGAATATCGGCATGAATGCAGGCAGCATCGCAAGCGCCATGCTGGGCATGCTGATCACCATGACCGGCATTCTCTTGCCGAGCACGACACTGGCTTACCTGACTTCGCGCTGGGGGCACCGCAACCGCGATTTGAGGACTGTACGGGCGTTCAAGCAGGGCATGGGTCCGATCGTCATTGCCCTGGTGATTGCTACCGGCTGGCTTCTCGCCAGCGTGCATCATGAACAGGCCAGAGACTGGCCCCTCTGGCTGCTCACCGCCAGCACGGTCCTGATCATCAGCCTGAGCCGAATCCACTTGTTATGGCTGCTCGCGGCAGGCGCTGTTCTCGGGTGGTTCGGACTCGTCTGAAAGGCGCCCCGTCGTGCCTGCTGACGGGATGCAACGCCGCTAGTTGTTCTTTGCCCCCTGCTCGACCCATCTCTTCAGCAGGTCGATTTTTTCTCTGGGCAAGGACGCTTTGCCGTGGGGCATCTTGATCGAAGCATCGACTCGGCCTTCGACGAGCATGATCATGGCGCTGGTCAGCGTGTCGCCGGGCTTGATGATGGCCCCGAATTTTGTGCCTTTCATCAGACTTTCATAGCTGGTCACAAGCAGGCCGCTTTTTTCGACGCCTTGACCTCCCGCGGTATGGCACTCCACGCAGTACTGTTTGAGGAGGGGCTGAACGTCGGCTTTGAAACTGATTTCCTTCTGGGCGCAGGCGGCTAGCAATACGATGGCACCAGACAAGGCATAGCCGCAAAAAATCCTGTTTTTCATATTGCCGTCCCCTTTCAAGGTTTGTTTTCCAGCAATTTACGGTGCGCACGAGAAACCGGGAGGCGCGCAGGGTTTTCAATTGATATTATAAACCCGCTGCGCACAGAAACCCATGCGTTGGCGACCGGCCAAGAAGCTGTTGCTTCACCAGCCCAGGCCAAAGACTTTCGCCTCAAGGTCGAGACCGGCGTCTTTCCGCTCAATGGCTTTGTTTCCAGGTCGGCCGCTTTTATGAGTCACTTGCCAACTTCCTGTCGGACAGATGCAGAAAGCTTTTCATTTTCCACGATCTTTGCGCTGACGCTAAGGCATGTTCTGCAGTTCATCCAAGAAACTGAGCGGAATGCAGGCATACCTTACAATCCGTTACGCAAATACTGAATACGGGCAACAGACAACTGTATTGTTTTTTTATATCCTCAACCGGGTTCATCGGTGCTCACTGATAACAAGAGATGAAAGGATCAGGCTATGTACTCTGTAATTTGCAAACTGACTGGGCAAATCTTGGCGAAAAACCTGACATTGGATGGGGTTGATAAGTGGGTGGCCAGAAACGAATCCAAATATGGAAGCATTCGCGCCGTGGGAATGACCATTTTTTGTGCTTGATCCGGTTTGATCCGAGTTCCGCGCGTTTTTTTAGCGGGGGGGTAAATAGCCCCATGGAAAGGAAAGCGGGTTAGATGACAACCTCATCTAACCCGTTAATTCTTATAAATATCCTGGCCCGCCCGGACCGATTCGAACGGCCTACCCCTTGGTATTCAAAGCCAGGTTCAGACACAAAATTCGAGTGTTCCTCTGCGTCTCATAGCATCTCAAATACCCTCATTGCTTCGAGGATCTATTCGGGAAATGGGAGCAGTTAGCGCTGTCGGCCCGCAAGGGGAAAAGCCATGTTGACCTGAAAAGCCTCACCAAGCAGATCGGCGACCGGCAGCGTGGCAACAAGGAAGCCATGAGTAACCGGAGCGCGCACGGCAGCCTTAATGCTGTCAGGCGGGAAGTGGACGCCGCACGATCTGCGCCGTACCGGTACGGTAATAATGGTGTCACTTGGGGTATTGCCGGAGGTCGTGGAGCGTTGCCTTAACCATCGGGAACAGAACCACGTCAAACGGATTTATCAGCGGCACGATTACAAAAAGGAAATGAAAGCAGCGTGGAAGTTGCCTGGTGAGCGAATCGCTGTGCTGCTGTCCGTAAAAATACGGCAAAGGTCGTGGTATTGCAAAGTCAGAAGAAGCGTGCCTAAGTGCTTGCATAGTGTAACCATTTAAGTTACAGTCGATCATGATCCGTTCATTCGCACACAAGGGCCTGGAGTTGTTTTACCGCAAGGGGAGCGCCAAAGGCATTCAGGCGATGCACGTCAAGCGTTTGCGGTTGATTCTGGGCTTGCTTGATTCGGTAACAGTGGTTGAGGGCATGAACGCACCGGGCTTGAACTTGCACCCGTTGAAGGGTGACAAGAAAGGGATTTGGGCGGTAACCGTGCAGGCAAATTGGCGGGTGACGTTTCGGTTTGTCGATGGCGACGCTGAAATCGTCAATTACGAGGACTACCACTAGGAGGTTGTATGGGCAGAATGCACAATCCGCCTCATCCGGGCGAGGTATTGCAGGAGCTATGGCTGGAACCGGCGGACGTTACCGTTACGGCGGCGGCGTTGGCGCTGGGATGCAGTCGCAAGCACGTTTCCAGCATTATCCATGGCCGGGCGGCGATTACTGCGGATATGGCGCTGCGTTTGGCGGCATGGCTGAAGACCGAGCCGGAGTCATGGCTGCGGATGCAGGCGTCATTCGATCTGTGGCAGGCGTCGCAGGTGGCAAGGCCGAAGATCAAGGCGTTGAAGCTGGCAGCGTGACAGCAGACAAAGATAGGGAGTAATTTGAGTGGTTGGTCCCCGCACTGCGCGATAAATTTCCACAACTACGCAATTTGACAGAACTCGAGATTGTCGATGCAGTAGCAGAGGGGGGCTGCTCAAGGTTTTCACCTTGGCGTGCTCTGTAGCGACTACAAGAGAGTCCGGGATCACGAAACGGGCGAAGTTGCTATCGCTTGTGAAGCGCGCTAAGTGTTCCCCTGGACGAAAAAAAGCAAAAAGACCAATCCGAAGATTGATCTAAGTGATTGTTTTACTGGCCCGCCCGGACCGATTCGAACGGCCTACCCCTTGGTTCGAAGCCAAGAGGACATTCCCTTTCTGCAGCATAATAGACCTTAATGATTTGCTATAAATCAACGCGTTATTGACTATCCCACTTTAACGGGCTAGCATGGTTTTTAATAGATCTACACGTAGTCTGCTAGCCCGGTGCTAGCCCGTTAAAAACCAAGGGGTGCTGCAATGACAAATAGGTTCAAGTTTTTGAAGACCAAAATCGAGGCATTGTCGGCGCCTGAATCGGGTCGGGCCACCTACTACGATGCCGAAGTTCAAAAGCTGGCGATTAGAGTCACAGCGGCAGGGTCGAAAACGTTCTACGTCGTTAAGCGAGCCGATGCCGGCATGGTATGGATCAAGCTCGGCACGTTCCCCGATATGACCATCGAGCAGGCGCGCAATGAGTCCATCAAGAAGCTCGGCGATTTTGCCGCCGGGAAAAACCCGGCGAAGGTAAAGCGTGAGGAGAAGCAGAAGCTGACTCTCGGCCAGGCGTTCGACCAATACATGAAGATGTACGCTGGGCCGCGTGGAATCAAGACAGCGAACGATTTGCGCGCACTGTGGGAGCGCTGCCTTGGTCCGATGCCCGACCTGCCGGCCAAGAAGCACGGTCGCAAGCGCGTAAAGCATCCGGGCGGTGTCGATTGGTCGGGGCGCAAGCTGGACCAGATCGAGAGCAAGGATGTACGCGCCCTGCACGCCAGCATCGCTACCACGACGCCCGTGCTGGGGAACCGCGTCATCGAGTTGCTCAGCAGCATCTTCAACCGCGCCAAGGAATGGGGATTCTCTGGCACCAATCCCGCCACCGACATTACGCCGTTCAAGGAAAACAAGCGTGACCGCTTCATTCAGCATGACGAGCTGCCGCGCTTTTTCAAGGCACTGGAGGCGGACACGTCAGTGGACTTCAAACATTTCGTCCTGCTGTCGCTGCTCACCGGCGTCCGGCGTGGCAATGTTCTTGCGGCGCGTTGGGAGGAACTCAACCTTGAGATGAATCTATGGCGCGTGCCGGATACCAAGAACGGCGACCCGCTGAATGTGCCGCTGGTGTCGGAAGCTGTTGCCATCCTGCAAGAGCGCAACTCGCAGCCGCAGGGTTTCATCTTTCCCGGCGAGTCGGCGTCCGGCCATATCTCGCCGCCGAAAGAACGCTGGCGGAAACTGCTGATACGGGCTGAACTGGAAGACTTCACCATCCACGATCTGCGGCGCAGCCTCGGCAGTTGGCAGGCTATTGGCGGCGCATCCCTCGCCGTGATCGGCAAGAGCCTCGGCCACAAGTCAGCTGACGCCACGATGATCTATGCGCGCTTGAGCATGGACCCGGTACGCCAGTCCGTGACATCGGCCACGTCGGCCATGCTCACCGCTGCTGGCATCAAGAAGCCCGCCGTGGTTACGCCGATCAAATCCACCCGGTCAAAGCGCAAGCAGGCTGGTTAACATTCATTGCACTTAGTGCTACAATAAGCTATGAGAGCATTCAAGACACGGTCATTCCAACGCTGGGCCGGTAAAGCTGGCGTGACGGATGCCTCGCTGTTGGATGCTGTGGCACAGATGGCGCGCGGATTGATCGACGTCGATCTCGGTGGCAACCTCTACAAGCAGCGGGTTGCCCTGCCGGGACGCGGGAAAAGCGGTAGCACGCGCGCCATCATCGCCACGCAGTTTGCCGGGATGCTGTTTTTCCTCTATGGGTTTGAGAAGAACGACCGGGACAACATTACGGCAAAAGAGTTGGCGTTGTACCAGCGCTTAGCGCGCGAATTGCTGGGCATGACAGAAACCCAGATTGCTACCGCGTTGGCTGGGCAAGTTTTAACGGAGGTGACACGATGAGCCGGATGATTAGCGAAGCCTTGGCGACGATGCGCGATCTGGAAAAGATCGCCGTAGTCAGCAAGCAGACCCTGCGCGACTTCGAAACGCAGGCCGTACCGCCACCCACTTACACGGCGGAGGCAATTCGTCGCCTGCGTGAGCACCTGCACATCAGTCAGGCCGTATTTGCGGCCTACCTCAACGCCAGCGTCTCGACCGTGCAGAAATGGGAAAACGGCGAGAAAAAGCCAAGCGGTGCGGCATTGCGCCTGCTGTCGGTAATCGAGCGCCGGGGATTGGAAGTTCTGGTGTGAGTCCATCGATGGGCATTGCGGGAAACCTCACTGCTGCTTTAGCGCAACTCGCTGTAGATGGCCGCTGGCAGGTGCTGCACTTCGCCGAATTTCTAGTCGCCAAACGTGGCAAGGCGATGGTCGCCGGTTGCGATATGCTGTATTCCGAAGACATCCAGGACGGTCAGGTATTCGAGGGCCAGTTGACAGTGACAAACCCGTTTGCTGCGTCATGACCGCTTTTGCCAAACAACACCCAGTCCATAGCGCCTTTTGGGGCGAGACGGATGATCTCAGCCTGTTAGATGCCGCGCTTCTGACTCTCAATATTGAGCCATCGGCGTTGGCAGATGAGTTGGAGGCAAGCGGTGAGCCTGTGAGCCTGGATGAGTTGCCAGCGGATTTTTCACGGCGCATCGAAGTGCTACGTAGCGCTATCCGTGCCGAAAAACTTTCAACTGTTGCGCTGATCACCGACAAGCATGGTCGGATTGACGAAAACACGACGCGGATCAAGACCGACGATTTTGTTGTCTGGTGCGCGGCAAAAGGGTTCGCCCACAACATCCCGAACAGAGTTACACCGCAGCTTACGACTAAGTGGCCGTGGGGTGAATACGAAACAAAACTACTCGGCCATCTGGCAGCAGCGGCGCAACTTTGGGTACTGTACGACCCGCAAGACCCGACAACCGCTCCTACAAACAAGCAGGTCGGGGACTTGCTCATCAAGCGCGGTGTCTCGAAAAGAAACGCAGAAGTGATGGCGTCAATTCTTCGCGCCGACGGTTTACCTACGGGCCCTCGCAAGTAGTTCACCGCACCCACTAAGCGCCAGTGTTGGCGCAGGTTCCCAGCCGATAAACAAATTGTTCGCGCCCAGTTCCCGCGAACGTTCACGGCTATTCTTTCAGTTGTTTGGTCCCTATAACGTCATCCATACCGCGACTACGCGGGATTACATGGAGACCCAAAATGGGCAACCAAACCACCTCGGCCCTTCCGGCCCTGCTGCAACCCCAAACCAACCTTTTCGGTAACGATGCTGCTGCCGCTTACCTCGGCGTCACGCCTCGCACGCTCGAAGTCTGGCGCTGCACCAAGCGCCATGCTATTCCCTACATCAAGGTAGGCCGGCTGGTGAAGTACCGCCCAGCGGTGCTCGACACGTGGCTGGTAGCGCAAACCGTCGGCGCTGCGGAATAAGGGGGCGATCGTGACGAATTCAACAACACCCCCGGTGACCGGTAACGAGCGTTTGACTGAGTGCCAGGTCGCAACTGAGCTTGGGATAAATCTCGGCCAGTTAGGCCAGCTTCGCGCTAGGGGCGCACGACTATTCGATCCGACTTTTCCTCGCATGTCGCCAGATCGAACCTTCGTTCAGTCGGAAATATTGGCATACAAAAAACTCAAAATTTCCCGCGCTGCTGAAAGTTCCACACCCACCACTGCGCCACCGGTCACTACCACCATCCCACCGCGTGACCGCCGCGCGACCTCCGACAGGAGGACGCCACGTGTCTGACATCTTCCTTGTCGTAGGCGATGCAAACGCCGGCCATCTCCCCTACGTGATCGAATCCGAGGACGCCGATGCCTGGCAGAACCCTGACGGCGAGGCCCGCATGTGCGAAATCCTCTTCGCCATTTTCGAAGCGGGTTATTCCGGCATCAGGATCGGGGTGCTCGGCAAAACGTCTGCCGACAAACTCCTCTGGTCTCTTCACTACAACATTGAGTCTCCCGAGGGCCGGCTGGCCGTAGGTCTGTACTTGTTGGCCAAGGCCGGCAAAAAACTGTTTCCAGTTGAGGAGGCGCTTTCCATCCTTGAGCGCGTCTACCGCGAGCAAGGGCTGCCTCTACCCACCAATATAAACGCCCGCTGAGCGGCGGGCGAAAGTGACTTCTATGCAAATAGATTATAGCATCATCCAAGAAAAACCCGCTTCGAGCACCGAGGACTTCCTAACCCTCGTGCTGCCCAACATTGGCGTCTACTTCCTGGCCACACCCAACCCCGGCGGACCGGGTTTTATCCATTATCCACTCAAGACCATTCCCGAAATGGTCGGCAAGGCGTTCGAGTTGAATGCTGCCCAGCAGAACGTCTACTTCGCCTGCGCCTCCTACATCAACGAAAGCTACATCGGGTCGGATGGCAAGCGACACTGGCGCACCGGCCTCAATGCCGGGTGGGTGAAATCGTTCTGGTGCGAGATCGACTGCGGGGCCGACAAGGCCGAAGCCGGTAAGGGCTACGAAAAACTGAAGCAGGCAGCACAGGCACTGAATGCCTTCTGCCTCGCCAATGCCCTGCCGATCCCGACATTGGTCAAGTCGGGCGGTGGTCTGCACTGCTACTGGGTGTTCACGGAAACGGTCACCAAGGAATCATGGCTGCCGGTGGCATTCAAGTTCAAGGCGTTGGCCAAGGATGGCCGTGCCCCACTGCTAGCCGACCCGTCGCGTACTGCCGACATTGCCAGCATCCTGCGTCCCGTCGGCACCAACAACTGGAAACCTGAACGCGCTGGGGCGGTGGTTACCCTCCATTGCGTTGGCGACCCGATGGCCTTCGCCGACTTTCAGTCTGCCGTTGAGGCAGCCCATGCGCAGATGCTTGCCAACAGAGCGCCATTGCCGAAAGACGCTGCCCCGCCCTACGATGGCCCCGGCTTGCCTCTCGAACACGTCGCCGACATGCTGAGTCACATCAATCCCGACATCGGGCGCGACGAGTGGTGGGGCCTCTTGGCCGCCATCGCTAACGAGTACGGTGAGGCCGGGCGCGTCGTGGCGCGTGAATGGAGTGCCGGGGTACTACATCACCAGCCTGCAACAATGTACGACGAGGCCGACTTCGAATATCAGTATGTCGGCGCTGATTGAATATTGACCCACCCTGCTGATTGAATATTGACCCAGGGCTAATCGCTGATTTTGAAGTCAGCAATTGTGGATAAGTGTAGCAAATGGCTGGTTTTGGCGTTCTCCTTTCTCATTGTGTTTACAGT
>CAIVZW010000453.1 GCA_903910495.1 uncultured beta proteobacterium | reverse complement strand
TCCATTGGCAACGCAAAGTTCCCAAAGACTTGGAAGATCGCTATGGTGGCTCCAAGCTCATCAAGGTCAATCTCAAGACCAACGATCTGAGCCGAGCATTCAAACAGGTTGATCGCCTGAGCCGACAGTATGAGGCCTCGTGTGATGCCATGCGAGGTAATTCTGCTCTAACCCCGGCCACAGTCAAGGGGCAGGCTCTGTTGCTATTGAAGAAATGGGGCTTGGCACCCTACCCTGCTGGCAATGATGAGGATGCTGTCGATCTATTCATTGAGAAAACCTTTCAGGACAAGCGGGAGAAATTTGCTGGGGAGATGGTAGCCAGCACTGGTGGTGATCGCGCCGTCTTTACGCTGTATCCCGCAAGCCGCGCAGCCTCTGCAGCGTTGCTGCAGATCGATTAATGTTCGACGAATTTCTCCTGCCGGGCTGTTAGCGCGCTCATCGCACTACGCCACGACGAACTTGGCTGGCGTGAACTTCCTTGCGGCACATCTTCCGAAAGAGTTGACCGGATTGGGCGGATGCGTTCATGACAAACCCCGCTCGGAAATATTACACTTTCATTATATTTAATTATCATAGAGTCCACAAGAGATAATATATTTATCAACACTACTGTCCGGTTAAACGAGAAGGCAGATCGCTGTAAGCCATGAATGACGGTCGATTCAGCGCGAAAAAGTTTGGTGTCGATTTGAACGTCAAAATGGAGATCCGAGAAAATTCCGGGGCAACCACACCCGGAGCCGCTCATGAACACCGGCAAGACGCTGTTCGCCCAACTGATGGATTTTCTGCCGTGGACGACCTTCACCCGGCTCGTCGATCAACATGGTGGCGACCGTTACGCCAAATTGTTTGCCTGCACCGAACAGTTCCGGGTGATGGCCTTTGCGCAACTGACTTACCGCGAGAGTCTGCGCGACATCGAGGTCTGTTTGTCGGCGCAGGCCGCCAAGCTCTACCACATGGGATTCCGGCACGAGATCAAACGCTCGACGCTGGCCGATGCCAACGAGACGCGGGACTGGCGTATTCATGCCGAATTCGCTCAATGTCTGATCATCCAAGCGCGCAAGCTCTACATTGGCGACAGCTTTGGTATCGAGCTGGAGAACACGGCATACGCGCTGGACTCGACGACCATCGATTTGTGCCTGTCGCTCTTTCCGTGGGCGTTGTTTCGCACCACCAAGTCGGCGGTGAAGATGCATACGTTGCTCGACCTTCGCGGCAACATCCCCAGCTTCATTCACATCTCCGACGGCAAGCTGGGCGACGTCAAGGTACTCGATATTCTGGTTTTGGAGCCCGGAGCGTTCTACGTCATGGATCGCGGCTATCTGGACTTCGACCGGCTTTACGCAATGCATCAGGCACAAGCCTTCTTCGTCACCCGCGCCAAGTCGAATACCCGGTTTCGGCGTGTCTATTCGGCACCGGTAGATCACAGCACGGGCATCATCTGCGATCAGACCATTACGCTGACGGGCACGATCAGCTGCAAGGACTATCCGGCGCATCTGCGTCGCATCCGATTCAAGGATCCCGAGACCGGCAAGACGCTGGTGTTCCTCACCAACAACTTCACGGTGACGGCCGCCACCATCTGCGCGCTTTACAAAGCTCGCTGGCAGGTGGAATTGTTCTTCAAATGGATCAAGCAGCATTTGCGCATCAAGAAGTTCTACGGCAATTCAGAGAATGCGGTGAAGTCACAAATCTGGATCGCCGTGTCGGTCTATGTCCTCGTGGCTATCGTCAAGAAGCGTCTGAATCTGCACGCTTCGCTCTACACTTTGTTACAGATATTGTCGGTCACGCTGTTCGAGAAGATGCCCTTGCAGCAAGCGTTTCCGGGCAGCAACTACGAAACTATCAATGGGGCACCGCACAACCAACTGAATCTATTCGATTTTTAACCGGACAGCAATGATTATTGTATCGAGTGATCTTAAAAACGATATTGATCTTTCCTGGTGAGTCAGGCATTCATGGAGCCAAGTTCTGAAATCATGAGGAGCAACATGGCAACTTATTTCATGGGCAT
>CAIVZW010000452.1 GCA_903910495.1 uncultured beta proteobacterium | reverse complement strand
GACATGACCCGCGACGGCGGCCTGCCGCCGCTGCTGCTCCAGCCGCTGGACTTCGTGCAGCTCTACCGCGCCCGCGTGGAAGAGATGAACGCCCAGCAGGCCGCCGGTCAGGCCTGATCTATTCCCTGAGCCACACGGCGTTCTTGAGCTTGGCCACGAACGCCGTGTGCGCCGCGCTTTCCTCTTCGCTGGCAGCATGGGGCCGGGGGGCGCGGAACTCGCGCTTGAGCCCGGTCCCCGAGGCTTGGCCGCCACCGCTGCCACTCCCCTTGCCGCTGCCCAGTTCCAGTCCGGGCTGGCGCCCGCCGATCAGCTGCAGATAGACCTCGGCCAGCAATTCCGAATCCAGCAGCGCCCCGTGCCGGGTGCGATGCGTGTTGTCGATCTCGAAGCGACGGCACAACGCGTCCAGATTGGCCTGGGCACCGGGAAACTTCTTGCGCGCCATCATCACCGTGTCGATGGACCGGCTCATGGGCAGGGTGGGAAAACCCAGCCGTGCCAGCTCGGCATTGATGAAGCGCATGTCGAATTCAGCATTGTGGATGACCAGCGGCGACTCGCCGATGAACTCCAGGAAATCGGCGACGATCTCGGCGAACAGCGGCTTGTCGGACAGGAACTCGACGGACAGGCCGTGCACCTTGAACGCCTCTGCCGGCATGTCGCGCTCGGGATTGCAATAGCGGTGAAAGACCGAGCCCGTGGGCAGGTGGTTGATCAGCTCGACGCAACCGATCTCCACCAGCCGGTGACCGCTCAAGGGGTCGAAGCCGGTGGTCTCCGTATCGAGCACGATCTCACGCATCAGATATCCGCTCCTCTCAGGGTGGCAACCAGCCGCTTCAGCCGCTTCCATGCCGGTCCCTTGCCCAGGCCGGTGGGAATCACCACATCGGCCTTGCGGCGTTTTTGCCCGTCGGGCATCTGCTTGGCAAGCACCGCGTCATAGACCGGCGCAAACACAACGCTCTTCGTCGATCCCTTTTCCTTTGCCATCGCGATGATACGCTGGGCAGAACCCTCGACCGTGCTCACGGCATAGGGAAAGCCGAGAACCGAACATGTTTCTTCGATCTTACCCATCTTCCCGATGCACATCAGGCAAGTCCTTTCAAAAACTCAATTGCCGGTGCGACACGAATGCCGGATGCCGTAACAAAATCTTTTGTTCCCGACGCATGGATCTGCCACGCCGCAACTGCGGGAAACTTTGCTTTCAAATATTCCATGGACTTGCTCACGCCATCGTCCGACCATTTACATTCAACAAACAAAATGGGCTTTCGATTTTCCATGACGACAAAATCGACTTCACGACCATCCGTATCCCTGAAATAACGCAACTCCAAATCACGCCCTGCGGTATCTTCCTCAAAATGGACCCATTTCAACAAGTGGCACGCAACTAAGTTTTCAAATCGCTTCCCGTCTTCCGAAATAAGTGTCCAATCGAAATGATAATGCTTCTGTTCTTTTTTTACCGCACGGATCTTCGGTGTCCCAAAAGGCGGAATACGAAAAATCGCATACGTGCGCTCCAAAATATCGACCCAGTGCGCCAAGGTCTTATGCGCCACCTGCAGATCTTCCCTCAGCGCATTCAGCGACAAAGGACTTGCCACCAGATCGGGCAATCGCAATGCAAGCAGT
Source organism: uncultured beta proteobacterium (assembly GCA_903910495.1). The sequence continues at coordinate 428 of CAIVZW010000452.1, read as the reverse complement.
TCGATTGAGCCCAGATCCTGCACTCGCTCAAGCGCGGCAACGTCCTCGCGGATCAAACGGGTGCGATATTCCCGCGACCATCGTTTTGCTTCCACCTGCGAACCGCCAAAAAACGGCTCGGGAAAGCCACCCAATACCAACAGATCATGAAGTCCTTTCTGTGTATGCATACCGAGCTCCGCGCACGAAAGCGGGTGCAATCGTAAAAAATGATATCGGCCCTGCAACGAATCGCCGCCGAAGCGATATAGATCAAGCCGCGCGCTCCCCGTCACCAGAATCTTTCGCGCTTTTGGATCGGCATCGTAGATCCCTTTGAGATAATTGCGCCATTTGCGGTATTTATGGATTTCGTCAAACACCAACATGCCTTCGGCAGGGAACTCTTGCAGAAGAATCGCTTTACGATGAGCGTCGACATCCCAATT
>CAIVZW010000451.1 GCA_903910495.1 uncultured beta proteobacterium | reverse complement strand
GTTGTTCGAGCTTTTTTCGCCGGATTCTTTGCCACCGGAATTGAGTAATCCAGACGCCCAGGACCAGAGCAGGAACGATAGCCTGCCGGAGACCCGGCTGTTGCTTCGTTATTCGGGCAAGGCCATCGTGCTCGATGAGCGGACTTCGCTCATCCGACTGGGGCGCGAGGGTGAAAGCGATGTGCTCATCCACGGTCGCCGGGTGTCACGCAACCATGCCAGGATTGAGCGGCGGGGTGAGCGTTTCGTACTCGTCGACACCAGTGCCAATGGCACTTACGTTACTCTGAATGGCGGGTCAGAGTCATTCGTGCACGGTCAGGAGTGTGTTCTTAACGGCCGGGGCGTGCTCAGTTTTGCCGCTCCGGCGAACAGTGCGGATGCCGACAGTGCGGAATTCGAGCTGCTCTGAAAACTTGTGAAAATATCGAAAATCCGACCGAAGGAAGTGCAGAGCCACCGCGAAGGCGCAAAGTGGCAAAGAAAGCGCAAAGAACCCCCTTTGTTTTAAAAGATTTCTTTGCGAGACCTTTGTTCCTTTGCGCCTTTGCGGTGGGGGTTAAGGCATTTTTTCACAGTCTCTGAGCGGTTGAGAAAATAACGGCGGTGTGAAAACACCGCCGTTTCCATTCGCACGCCAGGCGTCGCCTACTTCTTGTCGGCCTTGAGGCACTCGCTCATGAATTTCTTGCGCTCGTCACCCTTGAGCGCCTTGGAACCGGCTTCGGTATTGCAGGTTTTCATCCTGTCCTGCTGTGTCGCTGCTGCCGGTTTTGAGCCAAGACATTCGCTCATGAACTTCTTGCGCTCGTCACCCTTGAGTTCTTTTTTTCCGGCATCGGCATTGCAGGATTTCATTTTTTCCTGTTGCGCTTGCTGTGCGGGTGATGGAGCTTTTTTTTCCTGGTCTGCAGCCATTGCACTGCCAGCAGCAAAAGCAAAAGCAACAAGAGCGATCATGATTTTCATCAGTAACTCCTTGACAGGGTTTGAGAACGTTCGATGATTATAGGCGGGAATCAGACCTCGTCGTCAAGCACGGCTTGCTGCTGGCGATTGATGAACTCGCTCATGCTGTCGATGCCGCGCAGTTGCAGGATGCTGTTGCGAACGGCTGCTTCGAGCAGCACGGCTAGGTTGCGCCCGGGTGCGACATGGAAAATCACCCTGCGCACCGGGATGCCCAGAATTTCCTGCGCCTGGGAATCTAGCGGAAGGCGCGGCGAGTCATCGCCGATGCTGTGTTTTTGCAGATGGACAACCAGCTTGAGTTTCATTTTTCGCCGTGCCGCCGTTTCACCGAAGATGGTCCGGATGTTGAGCAGGCCAAGACCGCGGACTTCAAGGTAGTCACGCAACATACCGGGGCATCGCCCCTCGATGGTTGTCGGAGCGATACGAGCGAGTTCGACCACATCGTCGGCGACCAGCCCGTGCCCGCGCGAAACGAGCTCTAGCGCCAACTCGCTTTTACCGACACCGGAATCGCCGGTAATCAGGACGCCCATGCCGAATACGTCCATGAACACGCCGTGGACCGATACCGTATCGGCGAACCGACGGGCAAGGTAGAGGTGAAGAATGTCGATTACCACCGAGCAGGCTTTCGGGCTGACAAAGAGCGGCGTTCCAGTCGCTTCGCAGATTTCATGGACGCCGGGCGGGATGTCCAGGCCGTCGGCGATGATCAGTGCCGGCGGTTTCGACGCCATCAAATCATCGATCTGGCGGCGCCAGCGTTCCACTCCGGCGTCTTCTAACCAGCGTTGCTCAGCTTTGCCGATGACCTGCACACGATGGCTGTAAATCAGGTTGAGGTGACCCACGACATCGGGACCGAAAACTTCCTGATCCTTGAGTGCGACATGGCGCTCGACGCCCTCCGCCGCAACCCAGTTGAGTTTGAGCTTCTCGATATGGTCTTCGTAAAGCTGGGTAATGCTCAAGGAACGGGGAGTGTTCATGCGGACAGGCCTCTTAGTGGGCAAAGATCTGGCGGACTGCGTCAGCGCTGTCTGCAGCGCACAGCGCTTCGCGGCAGACACGATCGGAGAATCGTTCGGCGAGTTCGGAAAGAATCTGCAGGTGTTGCTCGGTAGCCTGTTCGGGAACCAGCAATACGAAAAGGAGAGTCACCGGTTTTCCGTCCGGCGAGTCAAACGGAACGGGTGCAGCCAGGCGCACAAATGCGCCCCGGGCCTCCTTCAGACCCTTGATGCGACCGTGAGGAAGGGCGATACCTTGGCCAAGGCCGGTAGAGCCGAGTTTTTCGCGGGCGAAAAGACTGTCGAACACCATGCTGCGGGCAATGCCCTGATTGTTCTCGAAAAGCAGACCGACTGTTTCGAATATGCGTTTCTTGCTGCTGACATCGAGATCAAGGACGATATTTTCAGTGGTTAATAATTGGGTGATCTGGTTCATACAGGATTAAAAATGCAGTTAACAGGTGATGGAAAAAGAAATTGTTGATTTCTAAGGCGGGTTTACCCGAAAGGTAAAACCCGCCGCCCGGGCTTGTCAGTCCTTGACGATATGGCTGATCTTCTGCCCGCGATGATGATCCTGGAGTTTCTGCTTGTGTTTCTGGACCTGGCGGTCGAGCTTGTCGACCAGGCTATCCACGGCGGCGTAGAGATCTTCGTCAATCGCTTCGACAAAAACGTCCTTGCCGGAGAGGTGGACAGTGACTTCGGCCTTCTGCTTCAGTTTGTCCACCGACAAAATCACGTTCACGTCGATGACGTTATCGAAGTGGCGTGTGACGCGCTCAAGTTTCCCGGTAACGTAGGCGTGAATTGCCGGGGTGATCTCGAGATGGTGTCCACTGATTTGCAGGTTCATGGTGTGGCTCCTTCTTAACAAGGTGATAGTCGCAACGGCGACTGTCGAATCTCCCTTTGCCCACTCGTGAGAGAAGGCGCGGGGGTGAGGGTGGCGGGCTTGGCTTTGATCATTGCAGACAGGTGATTATGGCAAGGCCCGTTAGATGGTTTTGCGCAGTTTTACTGGTGGAATGCTGAGCGCTTCACGGTATTTGGCAATGGTTCGCCGGGCGACCACAATGCCCTGCTGTCCAAGAATCTCGGAGAGCTGGCTATCCGAAAGGGGCGTCTTCGGGTCTTCCGCGCCGATCAACTGCCTGATCAGAGCGCGGATGGCCGTTGCCGAACAGGCGCCACCCGCTTCGGTGGCAACGTGGCTGCCGAAAAAATATTTCAATTCGAAAATCCCACGCGGGGTAGCCATGTATTTTTGCGTCGTCACCCGCGACACCGTGGATTCATGCAGACCCAGAATGTCGGCGATTTCACGCAGCACCAGGGGTCTCATGGCGACTTCGCCGTGATCAAAAAACTGGCGTTGCCGGTCGACAATGGATTGCGCCACGCGCAGGATGGTGTCAAAGCGTTGCTGCACGTTTTTTATCAGCCAGCGCGCTTCCTGCAACTGGCCGGCAAGGCCCGAACCGCGCTGCCTGGAAAGAATCTGGGCGTACAGGCTGTTGATGCGCAAGCGGGGAAAGGCGTCGGAATTGACGTTAACCGTCCATTGGCCACGAATTTTGCGTACCACGACGTCAGGGGTAATGTAGCGGGCATCAAGTGCCGCATATTTTGCGCCGGGCCGGGGATTCAGGCTGCGGATGAGGAATTGGGCTGCACGCAGCTGGTCGTCGTCGCAGTCGATGAATTTCTTGATTTTCACGAAATCACGACCGGCGAGAAGATCGAGGTGATTGCGCACTATTTTCAAGGCCAGAATCTGGGTGTCATCCGCGGGCAATACTTCCAGCTGCAAGGCCAGGCATTCCTGTGCATTACGTGCGCCGACCCCGGTCGGGTCAAAATACTGCAGGTGCTTGAGCGCGATCTGCAGTTCCTCGGGCTCGATTTCCAGTTCAGGCGGCAGCGTTTCGGCTAGATCTTCGAGAGTCTGGGTCAGGTAGCCATCATCGTCGAGCGCTTCGATCAGGCATTGCACCAGCGTCCGATCACGATCGGGAATGCTCATCAGTCCGAGTTGCCACGACAGGTGCTCGCGCAACGAGGTGGTTGCGGCCTGCACGTCCTGGAAATCACTGTCATCGTCGTCGAACGATCCGGAAGAGCTTGAGTAGCTGCTTTCTTCACCGAGCCAGCTCTCGTCATCCGCCGATGAGGGAGGAGCCGGCTCAGTTTCGGGTTTTTCAGCCGTTTCGGTTTCAACTTCGTTGCTGGCGGCTTGCTGTGGCGCGTATTCCTCTTCCTCACGTTCGAGCAGGGGATTTTCCTGCAGATATTTTTCCAGCTCCTGTTCAAGCTCAAGCGTCGACAGTTGCAGCAGACGTATCGACTGCTGCAACTGAGGGGTCAGTGCCAGGTGTTGAGAAAGCTTGAGTTGAAGGGATGGTTTCATTTGCGGAGCCTGATCGGCCGCCGGAGTGGGGGAGAGTTTGCCCGCCTTGTTCTTGACATCTTGAAATGAAAGTACAGGGTTCAGAGGCGAAAATTTTCGCCCAAGTAAACTTTGCGAACATTTTCATTATAAATGATTTCGTCGGGTCGACCAGAGGCGAGAACACTTCCTTCGTTGAGGATGTAGGCGTGGTCACAAATACCCAGTGTTTCGCGGACATTATGGTCAGTGATCAGGACGCCAATATGGCGCTCCTTGAGGAAACGGATAATTTTCTGGATATCCAGCACGGCAATCGGATCGATGCCGGCAAAAGGTTCATCGAGCAGGATGAAGCGCGGCTCGGTCGACAGGGCGCGGGCAATCTCGACCCGTCGGCGTTCCCCGCCGGAAAGCGAGGCGGCCGAACTGTTGCGGATATGGGCAATATGCAGTTCTTCGAGTAGTTGTTCGGCACGCCGGTCAATCTCGTCAGGCTCAAGTTTTTGCAGTTCCAGCACCGCCTTGATGTTTTCCATGACGCTCAGCTTGCGGAAGACGGAAGCTTCCTGCGGCAGGTAGGAAACGCCGAGTCGCGCGCGCTGATGGATGGGCAGATGGGTGATCCTTTGCTCGTCGATATGAACTTCGCCGCCATCGCAGGCGACCAGACCGACCACCATATAGAAACAGGTCGTTTTCCCCGCGCCGTTCGGGCCGAGCAAGCCGACCACTTCGCCGCTGCTGACTTCGATGGACACGTCCTGTACAACCGTTCGCTTCTTGTAACGCTTCTTCAGATTGTGCGTCGAGAGCGTGTTCTTGCCGCTTTTGTTTTCGGACATCATTCAATCGTCTTCAAAATCGCCGCGCAGGACGCGGCGTATGGTCTCTCCGGAAAATCCCCGGCTCATCAGAAATCGGATCTGGCGAGCGCGTTCGGCGGCATCACCGCCTCCGGTCTTGTCACCAAACTTACGCTGCCAGACCTGGCGCGCCCGTGTCAGTTCATCCTCGCCGGCGGCCAGTGCGCCAGCCACCAGATCTTCGGAAACGCCCTGGGTACGCAGTTCATGTGTCAGGCGAGCATTTCCAAAACGTGCGCCGCGAGCGTTCATCCGCATCTCGACGTAGCGTTCGTCAGAAAGCAGGCGACGTTCGCTCAGATCATCCAGCAGTATTTCAAGTGCTTCGGCCGACTCGGCGTGCGGCGCAAGTTTCCGGGCCAACTCGACTCGCGCGTGTTCGCGGCGCGCCAGCAGCCGCAAAGCACGCTCGCGCAGCGTGCCGCTCATTTCCGATTACTCGACGGGGTTGAGCGCTTGCGGCGACGGCACATTCACCGCCGCGCGAATCCTGGACTCAATCTCCTCGGCGATTTGCGGATTGGCTTTGAGGTATTCGCGGGCGTTGTCCTTGCCCTGGCCGATCTTCTCGCCATTGTAGGCGTACCAGGAACCGGACTTCTCGACCAGTTTATGAATCACGCCCAGTTCGACGATTTCGCCTTCGCGCGATGTGCCTTCGCCATAAAGAATATCGAAAATGGCTTCGCGGAAAGGTGGTGCCACCTTGTTCTTGACGACCTTGACGCGGGTTTCGTTGCCCACCACCTCATCGCCCTTCTTGATGCTGCCGATGCGGCGGATATCCAGCCGCACCGAGGCGTAGAACTTGAGCGCGTTACCGCCGGTCGTGGTCTCCGGGCTGCCGAACATGACACCGATTTTCATGCGGATCTGGTTGATGAAGATAACCAGCGTGTTCGTCCGGTTGATGTTCGCCGTCAGTTTACGCAAGGCCTGACTCATCAGCCGGGCTTGCAGACCGGGCAGCGAATCGCCCATCTCGCCTTCGATTTCGGCTTTCGGCACGAGCGCGGCGACCGAGTCGATGACGATCACGTCAATACTTGCTGAACGCACCAGCATGTCGGTGATTTCAAGCGCCTGCTCGCCGGTGTCCGGCTGCGAAATGAGCAGATCGTCAAGATTGACGCCAAGCTTCTGGGCGTAAGTCGGATCAAGCGCGTGCTCGGCGTCGATGAACGCCGCGGTACCGCCGAGCTTTTGCATCTCGGCGATGACTTGCAGCGCCAGCGTCGTCTTGCCTGAAGATTCCGGGCCGTAGATTTCAACGACGCGGCCGCGCGGCAAGCCGCCGATGCCCAGGGCGATATCCAGCCCGAGCGAGCCGGTGGAAACGACCTGAATGTCCTTGACGACACTGCCGTCACCCATTTTCATGATCGAGCCCTTGCCAAACTGCTTTTCGATCTGAGCCAGTGCGGCGGCCAGTGCTTTTGCCTTGTTCTCGTCCATTGCGTGTCCTTTATTCTGATTGGCGGGAATTATCTCATGTTCGACGTCGTGGAATCTGTACCTTGCGCCAGCGTCGGTAACTGTAATTATATACAGTATTCAGGGAAAGGCGAATACTAGCGCAATCCAGGCTGCGTCAATGGCAATTTTTCAGGCCGTCAGCGTGACGCAACGCTCCAGGATTCCTGCCAGGGCGTAGGCGACCGATTGCGCGCGAACCTCTTCGCGGCTGCCTTCGAAGCGACAGCTTTCAACCTCGAGGCGACCGTCCGGACCGGCCCAGCCGAAACAGACGGATCCGACCGGCTTGTCGGCCGAACCGCCTCCCGGGCCGGCAACGCCGGTGATCGCCAGTGCCCAGTCGGCGTGACTGTGAAGCAGGGCGCCAGCGGCCATCGCCGCCGCTGTCGCTGCACTGACCGCGCCATGCTGCTCCAGTGTCGCGGGCGAGACGCTGAGCATTTCCTGCTTGGCCGCGTTCGAATAGGTGACAAAACCACGCTCGAACCAGTCCGAGCTGCCGGCAATGGCCGTCAGGCTTTGTGCCACCCAGCCGCCGGTGCAGGATTCTGCCGTCGCCAGACGTTGGCCGGTGCTGAGCAGCGCGGCACCGACTGCGGTAGCCAGGGCTTCCAGCGCCTTCTGATCGTAATCGCTCATGGCAAAATGAAGCGCAGCAGCGCCAGAATCAGCAGGGTGTAGAGTGCGGCGAAAAAATCATCGGTCATGACGCCGAAACCGTTTTTCACCTTTTCGTCAAAATAGCGCGCCGGTTGCGGCTTGACGATGTCGAAAAAGCGGAAAAGCAGGAAGGCCGTGCTTTGCCACAGCCAGCCCGCAGGACAGAACACCAGTACCAGCCAGAAGGGAACGATCTCGTCCCAGACGATGCTGCCATGATCGACCACGCCGAGGTCGGCGCCCGTCCGCTGCGCGGCCAGCACGCCGCCGATAAAGCAGATGAGCAGAAAGAGCAGCCACTCGAAGTCGCCCATCCACGGCCTGAGCAGCGGGAACGTGGCCCAGGCGAACAAGGTTCCGACGGTGCCCGGGGCAAACGGCGAAAGGCCGCTGCCGAAGCCGCAGGCGATCAGATGCGCCGGATGCGAGAAGAGGAAGGCCAGCGAAGGCGATTTACTGAATATCTTGAGCAAAATGATCGAATCCTTTGCGCGTGACCGGCAGGACTGCTCCGTTTTCATCGAGCAGACGAACTTTGCCCTGACCGTCAACCATGCGCCCGATGCGCCACAGCGGCAGATCGAGGCGGACGGCCAGGGCGGCCAGTTCGTGGCGCTTGCCGGGTGAGGCGGTAAATATCAATTCGTAATCGTCGCCGCCGGCCAATTGACAGTGGCGTGCCAGCAAAGGTTCGGCGCCGGCGGGCAGAGACGGCAATTGGGTCAGGAAAACTTCCCCATCAACGCTCGAACGTTCGGCAATATGGCCAAGATCGGCCAGCAGGCCGTCCGAAACGTCGATGGCCGCGCATGCCAATTTCCCGTGCAGCAGGGCCTGTCCGAGTTCGACCCGTGGCAGCGGCTGCTGCAGGGCAGAAATGCAGCGGCTGGCGAGGGCTTCCGGCAACTGCGTCCGGCCTTGCAACTGCGCCAGGCCAAGTGCGGCCAAACCGGGCTGTCCCGAAACCCAGATGTCATCGCCAGCCCGTGACCGGTCACGACGCAGCGCG
>CAIVZW010000450.1 GCA_903910495.1 uncultured beta proteobacterium | reverse complement strand
TTCCTATGCGCTTGCCGGGGCGCTGACCGGCTTTGTCGTTGGGCTGACCGGTGTCGGCGGTGGCGCGCTCATGACTCCGATTCTGCTGCTGGTGTTCGGGATTGCCCCGACGACGGCGATTGCGACGGATTTGTGGTTTGCGGCAATCACCAAGGTTGCTGCTGCACACATTCACGGCAAGGCCGGGCAGGTCGATTGGCAGATTGTCAGACGGCTTTGGTACGGCAGCTTGCCTACCGCGTTTCTGGTTGTTGTTCTAGTCAGCCTGGGCGCCAAGGTCCAAAAAGTGGCCTGGCTGACCCAGGCGATCGGGCTGGTTGTTCTTATTACCGCTTTCGGCCTGTTTTTTGCGCCGAAGCTGCTGGATGCGGCGCGTAAACGACGTATCAACGACCCGGATAAATTCAAGGCCATGCAGCCCGCGTTAACCGTAACGGCGGGTGCCGTTCTCGGCATTTGTGTTGCATTGACGTCTGTCGGCGCAGGAGCTTTGGGCAGCGTGATGATGCTTTATCTCTACCCTTTGCGAATGACACCACACCGGTTGGTGGCAACAGATATTGTCCATGCCATTCCGTTAGCCGTTGTGGCCGGGCTAAGTTATCTGTTTGTCGGAATGGTCGATTGGAAAATGCTCGTTAGCCTTCTGGCGGGTTCCATACCTGCGGTGGTGATCGGAAGTCTGCTCGCCGGTAAAATTGCCGCCCGCCGGATTCAGATCGCCTTGGCAGCCGTATTATTACTGGCCGGTCTCAAAACGCTGGTGTGATTTTCATGACGGCACGTCATTTGATGCGAGTACAAACCCTTTCGGCTGGAATGCAAAATCGCGTGCAGCCTGGGCATGATCAAACACCAGATCCTGCCCCATGCGTTCAAGCATCGCCACCGACCAGTGGTGATATCGCGGGTGTAGTCGAACCAGTGACAGGGCCAAACTGGCACTCCACAATGGCACGGGGACAAGCCTTGGTCGCATGCCTAGCACCCTGAAAACCTCAACGACCATGTCGCGGTAAGTCAGCGTGTCCGCGCCCGAAATATCGTAGGCCCTGTTGCTTACCGACACCTTGCCAACGGCTACCGCACAAACCTTCGCCACGTCCCTGGCATGAATCGGTTGCCGCAGACCCCGACCGCCAGCAAACAAAGGAAAAAAACCGAAGCGCTGGATGAATCGAGCCATTTCGGAAATATTCTTGTCTCGGCCCAGACCGAAAACTAGTGTCGGACGAAGAATCAACCACTGCTTTCCGGTCAATTCCGCCCAGTTTTGGAACAGTTGCTCGCCACTTGCGAGCAATGATGCCTGTTCTCGCTCCCAGAGTTCTGAAGACTCGACTTTAACAAACCGACTGGTTGATGAAAGGGCAACGACACGCTGCGCACCACATCGCTCAAGTCGCGGGAAAAATTCCGGCAGTATCCAGATTGGCAGCAGTGATATCCAATGGCCAATCGAGCAATCAGAATCCATGCCGTTAGCTGACCATTGACGCCATTCCAGGCCAGGGCGATTCGAAGCCATCGCTTGCCGGGATAATGCAGTCACCTTCCAGCCAGCGTCCAGGAGTACCGGCAGCAGGCATTCCCCTACCAGACTTCTCGCCCCCAGAACACCTACATGCCTGTCATCCATTCCGCTCGCCGATGAATTTCCTGCCGATACTGCGAGCTCCGATGCGGGCAGCAACAGCACAGAATCGCATGCACACCCCGAGCGTAACCAGCCACATGAGCACCCCTGGGTATTGGTGCCGGAAGAACTTCCGGTAGAACCTCAACATACCGCGATGCTTGTGCCACTCAACGAATAGTGGCCTTGACCTGCTGCACGCCCCGCGGTGATGAACAATGCGAGAGCCAGGAACAAAAAGAATGGTCCAGCCCTTCTGCCGGAAGCGCATGCAAAGATCCAGGTCTTCGCAATGCAGGAAATATTTCTCATCCCACGGCCCGACATCCTGTATGGCATGACGCTTTACCATCGTACAGGCGCCCGAGATGGCTTCGACCTCAATAGGGCTAGCAGGAAGAGGCTGCATGTGCAGATCGAAGCCCGTAAAGAGTCGCGGCCAGCGATCAGCAAATCGAGAAAGATGAAATACTCGAACGAACGAACGCCAAGGCGTAGGAACCGCACGACGCCCTCCTCCCTGCTCCTTGCCCTTAATATCGAGAAGCAGTCCCCCGGCCATGCCAGCCTTCGGGTCAGAATCAAGTGCCAGTCTGAGTTGGCTTACCGCTCCTTCTTCAAGGGCACAATCGGGGTTCAGGAACAACAGGAATTGGCCAGTTGCCACCTCCGCTCCAATATTGCATGCAGCAGCAAAGCCGAGGTTGGTCGAATTGCGGATAAGCCGTAGCCTGGAATTTTCTCCGAACCGGTGAGTCACCTCGTCCAGACTCCGATCGACCGAGGCATTATCGACAAGGATGACTTCCCCCGCCTGCTGAAGGCCCAAATCTATACAGGGCTCAAGCAGCTTCCCGGCATTGTAGCTGACCACGACAATGGTCACATCGCCATTCCGGCCGGCATCCTCTGACGGCAATGCAGATTTCATCATGATGAAGTGTTGCCTCTACTTTTCAATCGACCTGGAATCAAGCTCTTGTTCAATGCAGCTAACAAAATGCTGGCTGGTACCCTGCGCTGGTTCTGCACGATCGCGCGCTTTCGCCATGTCATTGGCAAACCAAGAATCGCATCCCATTTGGCCTTTAGGATGGTTCCTGCCTGACCCCGGAAGATAAACCAGAAGACGCTGAAAAAATTCAAGGCAAGGTGCAAGGGCAGGAATATCCAGAACAAGTATCCCGGCATATTCTTGACAAACAGCCAGACTAAATTGCGATGCCCATGATAAACGGCGAAACTGCTGTGCGCACCGCCCGTCGTTGCTGAGCCCACATGCCTGACGACTGCAGCAGGGACGTACCACGACTGCCAACCGGAGAGTCGCAAGCGAAACCCCAAGTCCACATCCTCAACGTAGCAGAAAAAGTCTTCGTCGAATCCTCCGACAGCTTGAATCGCCTGTCGTCGATAAAGCGCTGCCGCCGCGCAAGGCGAGAAGATTTCCCTTGCTGTGCAATCGTTGTCATTTCGGGAACGACCATGACCCCCTCGCCACACCAGCCCACTGATATGGCAAACATCCTCGACACCATCAATCATATTGGTATCACCCGCCATCAATTGACAGGATCCGAAGGATGCTGCGCCGGGAGTCTGCTTTGCCGCTTTGACGAGTTCTTCAAGCCAAGCCGGTTCGGGAAAGGCATCCGGGTTGAGCAAGGCGACGAACTCGCTGTCGCAGCGCTCGATGGCCCGATTGTTCGCCGCCGCAAAACCCGTGTTCTCAAGCAGGCAAACATACTCGAATTCTGGAAACAGTTCTCTGGCACGCTCAATGGCCCCATCGGTGCTGGCATTGTCAATAACGATCACTCTCGCGGCCTGCAGAGACTGTGCGCGTAGTGCCGCCAGGCATCGTGACAGCGTCTGTTGCGCATTGAAACTGACAACGATCACCGACACCGTACCGGCAGCATCCGTGTTGGCCGTCGCAGTGTTCATCAAAACTCACGCTCAGCCAGCGCCAGGCTTTCTGGTGTGCCAATGTCTCTGTGGTAATCCGAATTATGAAAAGCCTGCATGCGTCCCAGATACTGCGGTAATACTTCAGTACTGATATCAATGACCGCCTTGTCCAGCGACTCCAGAAAATCAATCACCGATGGCTCGAAGATATAAACGGCGGCATTGGCATGATTGCTCGGTGGATTATCCACTTTCTCGTGGAACTTGATCACGACTCCGCGTCCATCAAGTTCGACGATGCCGCAACTCTGAGGCACATCGGTATCAAAAGTCATCATCGTAATATCGACGCCGACCGGTCGATCGGCATGGGCACGAATAAAGGCCCCGACATCAAATCGCGTCAGATTGTCCGCATGAACCACCATGAACGGCCCGCCAGCGAGGAAGTCACGGTTCCTCAGCACAGTTCCACCGGTGCCCAGCAACTCATCCTCATGCGCCATGGCTATCGAATCACGCCATGACGAAGCCGCCACAAACTCACGTACAGCTTCTGGCAAGTAATGCGTATTGACCAATACCCGATCAACGCCGTTTGGCAGCAACATATCGAGCCAATATCCTAACAGTGGCTTGCCGTGAATACGCACCAGACACTTAGGCACATGATCGGTAATGGGCCGCAGGCGCGACCCCAGTCCCGCAGCCAGCAGCAATGCTCTCACCGCTTCAATTCCTGAATCACTTCTGCAGCAGACAAGGGGAAATTCCCCACCCTCCGAACCTGGCAGGCGGCTGCGATGGAACCGAGATAGGCACTCTGCCAAATAGTCGCCCCTGCGACCAACGCCATCGACGAACATATCAACATGCAGTCGCCGGCACCCGAAACATCCTTGGGTGCAGTATTAAATGCCGGCAACTGGTCGGTGATCAATCCATTTTGTGCACCATCAATGGAATGAACAAGAACGCCCTCCGCACCAAGCGTGATAAACACATGCACTGCCCTGGCTTGGCGGTGCAAAGCGTCCGCCAGCACTGCCAGGCCGGAGCCCGTATCGCGCACCGCCAGCCGTGCCTCATGCTCGGTCGGTGTCAATAACAGCATTCCCTGAAAACGAGAGACATCACCGACCTGCGACGACGACTGGCTATCTGCAACCATCGGCACGCCATGCTGGGCACAGCGAGCGATGACCTCATCAACCAGAGGCTGAGGCAGGCACCCGTAGTTAAAATCCGAGAACACCAGAAGATCCGCATCTACCAATGCCAGATCCAGTTCACCGAGAATGTTGGCGATCAACTCGTGACCGATATCGTGTTGGCGAAGGTGACTGACTCGCAAGAGCGTCTTGCCGTGAGCACGGTAACGCTGCTTCAAAGTGGTGGGCCGACTTTCATCCCTGACCAGAAAGACATCAACACCTTGTTTCTGAAGCGTTTGCAACGCATAGGCGGCAGTTTGATCCTCGCCGACAACGCCAAAATACTTGACTTGGGCCCCAAGACCTCTTGCATGGGCGGCAACAATTCCAGCTCCGCCGACAAACCGATCATTCATGATCGGCGTCACCACGATGGTCGGATCCTCCTGCGACATACCCAATGGATCGCAGGTCACATACTCATCGACAATAAGATCGCCAATCACCACGACTCGCATGGAGGAAAACCGGTCTATTAAATCGACAAGCCCCCAGCTATTGAATCCATGGCGAACCGGAAAGTCAGCGGGCTTGCGGATCGTGGAAAAACTGGACTCATGGAGTTCGCGCTGCAGCAGATCCATGGACGAAAAACGGGCCTCGCCGGAACTGAAAAGCAATTTCCCGCCGTAGCCTTCAATGACCTGTTGTTCCGGGTTGAAGTGTGCCTCGTGCTCCTTTCCCTTGACGACCATGTGGGGCTTCAGAGCGGCAACAAACTCCTCGGCCGGAACCGGCAACAAAAAGGCAAAACTCACGGCG
>CAIVZW010000449.1 GCA_903910495.1 uncultured beta proteobacterium | reverse complement strand
GGGCATCGAGAAAAACTGCAAAGAGGCCCGGATTATACTGTAGGTGGTGTGGTTATCGATGTCAGCACGCGAATATGAAGTTCTATGACGGCTTTGCGGTAGTGAAATCTCTTGGTTGGCTGTCTCTTGGCGAACCTGAACGGACATCCAACCCTCGACGACCTCAGCGGCAGGTTCTGGTGTTTAGCGGTCATCTGCCGATGATCAATCCGAGTTTCGACGTCTGGCTTGTCTGCGCATTGGTCACCGGAATTAGCAAGCAGGCAGTTCTTTAGCGATTAATGGTTTTTTGCATTTCTGCTGTATATCGATCGCCCTGGATTTGTAGCTTTGTGAGCGCAGCGTCAATACTTTGAAGGTCCTCATGCGTCAGCTCAATGTTGACTGCTCCGATATTCTCGTCAAGACGATGCAGTTTGGTTGTGCCTGGGATAGGTACAATCCAAGGTTTTTGTGCCAGTAGCCAGGCAATGGCAATTTGCGCGCGGGTTGCATGCTTGTTCTCGGCGATCTCGGCAAGCAGCGCCACCAAGGTCTGGTTTGAGTGTCGTGCTCCAACCTGGAAGCGGGGAAGCCCGTTACGAATATCATTGCTTTCGAACTTCGTTTCATGGGTTATCGCGCCGGTCAGAAAGCCTTTACCCAGCGGACTGAAAGGCACGAAGCCGATGCCTAGTTCCTCTAGCGTAGGCAGTACGCTCTGTTCAGGTTCACGCCACCACAGGGAGTATTCACTCTGTAAGGCAGAAACCGGATGGACAGCGTGCGCTCGACGGATTACGTTCTGCCCTGCTTCAGAAAGACCGAAATATTTCACCTTGCCTTCCTGAATCAGATCCCGGACAGCGCCAGTCACTTCTTCAATTGGAACATTAGGATCAACCCGATGCTGGT
Source organism: uncultured beta proteobacterium (assembly GCA_903910495.1). The sequence continues at coordinate 7,833 of CAIVZW010000449.1, read as the reverse complement.
ACAACAGATCAATCCGATCAGTCTGCATCCGCTTAAGCGATTGCTCTACAACATGACGGATACGTTCCGGCCTGCTATCGAGTCCGGTGGCGGCATTGCCATCCACAAATCCGAATTTCGTGGCGATGACGGCCTGGTCGCGAAATGGCGCCACAGCTTCACCGATTAGTTCCTCGTTAAACGCACCGTAGGCCTCGGCACTATCAAAGAACGTGACGCCGCGCTCGAACGCGGCCCGAATCAGTTTAATTCCCTCAGACCTTTCAATGGCCGGGCCCAATCCAAAGCTCATACCCATACAGCCAAGACCGATAGCCGAAACCTCAAGGCCGCTGTTTCCCAATTTGCGCATTTGCATGCTTTTTCCTTTTAAACAATAACGGACTGATCGGTATCGCACCGATGCCTGGTGATCAAGGCTTGGCATGCCCAGAAGCAGAAAATAAAAAAACATTACTCTTGACATCTGACTTATGTCAAGAGTAATGTTTTAATTGTGAACGGGACGGCTTCCCCGTGACGCTGATCTGAAAGTGTTGTTGTTCTCAGTGAGCCATGTTTTATTTCATAATTCATCGCGCGAGCGATTCTATTTTTACCCATTGGAGAATGCCATGAACTGGATGAGATTCTTGAAACGCGGTGCCATATTTGCATCATTTGTGGCCGTTGCCGCGACGGCGATGCAGTCTGCTATTGCGCAGACCATCAACGATATCGTCAAGAAGGAGAAGATCACCATCGGGGTGTTGACCGGCATTCCGCCTTACGACACCACCGACTCGAGCGGTCAGACAGACGGCTTCCTCGTCGATATTGCACGGGACGTTGCGCAAAACCTCAAAGTTAAGCTTGAGGTCGTTCCGGTCAACAACGCATCGCGCGCTGCAGCGCTCGAGTCGGGCCGCGTCGACATGCTGATTGCTCATATGACGGCTACCCCCGAGCGGGCCAAGATATTCTTGATGACCAACCCTTACGGCGCATACGATATGCGCTTCGTCGCTCGCAAGGACATGGCGCTGACCAAACTGGCCGATCTTGCCGGCAAGAAGGTGTCCGTACCCAAGGGAAGTACGCAAGACGTCGCCGTCTCCGGAATCAAAGGCGTCACGGTAGTTCGCTTCGACGACGACGCATTGGCCTTACAGGCCTTGATCTCTGGTCAGGTCGATGCGTCGGCGCAGGTAGCAACGGTCGGCAATGATGTCATCAAGAAGCGCAGCCTCACTAACCTTGAAGTGAAGACCAAAGTACCTTTGTACACGCTTTACTGGTCGATGGCCGTCCGCCAGGACGCAACACAGTTGCACCAATGGCTCAACAACTTCATCTACTATCAGGAAGTCACGGGCCGGCTCAATGAGCTTCACGAAAAATGGATAGGCGTTCCCATTCCGGGTGGTAAGTTGCCGACCTTCTGAGTCCCCGATTAAGGTTGCCGGTTGGAGGGGCGGTGGTATTTCGCCTCTCCGATCAAACGAGTTCGGAATTCTTTTTCAATCATAGGCTCAACATGGCATATCAAATGCATTTCGGTGCCGTCCTCGAGCGTGCGCCAGAATTCGTGCAAGGCACTTGCAATACGATCCAACTGGCTGGGCAGGGAATTGTTTTTGGACTCCTGATCGGTCTCGTGGTTGCCCTCCTTCGCGACCATGGTCCGCGATGGTTGAATTGGATTTCCGCTGGCTACGTGGAGATTATCCGAAACACCCCGCTCCTCGTACAGGTGTTCTTGTTCTTTTTCGGGTTGCCATATATTGGCGTTCAATTGAGCGCTGACGCATCAGCCATCATCGCCATATCCTTCAATCTTGGGGCCTATTCAGCGGAGATCTTTCGGGCTGGATTTAATGCCATTCCGAAATCACAGATTGAGGCTGGACTTGCGCTCGGGTTGTCGCGCCTGGAAGTCATCCGCCATGTCGTAATCGTTCCAGCGCTCAAGGTGATCTATCCTGCCCTGACCGGACAGCTGACGCTGACCCTTCTGGGGAGCAGTATCGTCAGCGCAATCTCTGCCAACGAATTGACGCTCGCCGCTTCAAAAGTGGAGTCTCTGACCTTCAGGAGTCTCGAGACCTTCCTTGTCGCCGGTGCAATTTACATCACCATGACATTCGTCTTCCGCTTGGTCTACTGGCTAATTTCCATTTGGCTTTTTGGTCGGAAAAATGCCGCCCATTTTCATATGGTTGATGCTGTCGCAGTTCTGCCGAAGGGGGCCGGGTCATGATCCAGTCTTTCGGTCTTTCGAGCCTGCCGATCCTTCTGCACGGAGCGCTTTGGACGCTGGCGCTATCAGGAATAACTTTCGTTGCCGGCGGCATCCTCGGCCTCATCCTCGCACTGTTTCGCACCCTTGGGCCGAAATATGTTCGCGTAGCCATTGCTTGTTACATCGAACTCGTACAGGCGACTCCACTGCTGATTTTGCTGTTCCTGGGTTATTACGGCCTGATCTTTCTCGGCCTTTTCTTTCCGCCACTGGCAGCGGCGGGCATCTCATTGACGATGTACTGCACGGCATTTCTGGCCGACATTTGGCGCGGTTGCATCGAGGCCATTCCGCGCCAGCAATGGGAAGCCGCCGATGCCTTGGCATTATCACTTCCCCAAAAGCTGCGTCATGTGATCCTGCCGCAAGCTTTTCGCATCGCGCTCGGGCCGACCGTCGGCTTCATGGTGCAGATCGTCAAGAACACCTCGGTCACGGCGCTCATCGGCTTCGTCGAATTGACCCGTGCGGGACAACTCCTCAACAACATGACTTTTCAGCCGTTTCAGGTATTTCTGACGGTCGCCGCAATGTACTTCATCATTTGTTTCCCGCTGTCATATTACAGCGAACATATCCAGAGAGGTCACCGTGTACGCAGTTCAACTTAACGAGGTCAAAAAATCGTACGGGACGCTGTGCGTACTCGATGGTGTCAGCCTGTCGGTCGATACCAGAGAGGTCGTTGCCGTAATCGGGCAGAGCGGATCGGGCAAGAGCACTATGTTGCGCTGCATTAATGGTTTGGAACCGATCCAGGCGGGTAGCATCGATGTGGTCGGCCACAAGTTAATCCCGGGTGCAGGAAATCTCAAGAATCTCAGAAGTCTTCGCCAAGAGGTGGGCATGGTGTTCCAGAGCTACAACCTTTTCCCGCATCTCAATGTCACCGAAAACATCATGTTGGCACTGCGAGTCGTCAAGAAAATAGCTAAGGACGAAGCTTTGGAAACGGCTCAATCCGCATTGCGGCGGGTGGGATTAGCCGAAAAGGCGGGCTCCTATCCGGACCAGCTATCCGGCGGACAGCAGCAGCGCGTTGCCATCGCACGTTCGCTTGCAATGAAGCCCAAGGTCATGTTGTTCGATGAGGTCACTTCCGCTCTCGATCCTCAGTTGACCGGGGAGGTGTTGAAAACCATCTCTGAACTGGCCGAGTCAGGAATGACGATGATCCTCGTCACGCACGAAATGGGCTTCGCTCGCCAAGTCGCCAACACGACAATTTTTATGGATCAAGGGAAGATCTGGGAAAGCGGGCCATCGAAGGAGATTTTTTCCAATCCGAAAACTGCGGAATTACAAAAATTCCTCATGGCTGGTGAAGCGTCAGGCAAATGAAGATTGACGACGTCATTGTCTACATATGTGGGGAAATGAACATGAACAATATTTCTAGGGTCAAGCGCAACGGTGAGATTCGAATCCAGGCTTCGAATGAGTTCTCGCACCCGGCGGATGTGATTGTTGTTGTGGTCGGAGGCTTCGCTTCGTGACGACCAAGAAACTGCTTGCGCACATGGCTCCAGACAACATGTTGCCGCTGCGTAAGAGCGCTTCCCAGGCGGCTAGAAAGCTCGGTCGAGACAAACTATACGTCCCGGTGGTGGATGCGCTGGAAAGCAGAATCCTGTCCGGAGAGTTGCCGATCGGCGAACGGCTACCAGCCGAGGCAGACATTGCGAGCGACTTCAACGTCAGTTCACGCTCAGTGCGCGAAGCGATCCAGATCTTGGAAACCAAGGGCTTGGTTCGGCGCAAACACGGCGAACGGGCTATGGTCGTACGAGATGATGTCGGGGAATTTCTAGGTTCACTCTCAATAACGGTTCGTCAGTTATTCTCGCAGAAGTCCAATTATTTCGTCCAGTTGATGGATGTACGTCGGATCATTGAGACTGAAGCCGTGGGTTGCTTGGCCGCTGTCGAGGGGGGGGGCGCCAATCAGGAAGTTGAAGATGCAATCATCAAAATGCGCCAGGCGGCCGATGCGGGCGATTTTTCTGGTTTTACCGATGGTGATGCAGCCTTTCATCTTGGGCTGGTCCATTCAATTAACAATGAAATCTTGAACGTTTTTTATAACAACCTTTTCGCCCTAATCATTGAAGTGATCCAGGTGAGCAGCCGGGTACCGAAGAAATCACTCGATGTGGCGTATGCCGAACACGAGAAAATTTACCGATTGATCAAAGCCAGCGATACCGATGGGGCCAAGGCGGCCATACGTCGGCATATCGAGAGAAGCGAGAGCTACGTCCGGGTAGCGCTTGATGAAAAGTTGCAATCCATTTAATCGGCAGCGTTAAATTTAACTACAGTTCTTTACCAAAGGAGAATGACAAATGACACAGGAAATAATGACCCTCAAGCAAAAACTTGAAGGTGGCATGCCAACCTTTGGCATCACCATGTATACGGGATCATGCCCAGTCGTAGAAATTGCTGGAAATCATGGGCTAGATTTCGCTTTCATTGATGCCGAACACACGCCGTTTCAGATCGATCTGGCAATGGAAAAGCTGATCTTGTCGGCGAAAGTATCCGGCATAGCCCCGTTGATCCGCGTGCGCGGAACGATCGAATGGGATATCCGCAAGGTCCTGGAATTCGGCGCTGCTGGCGTGATTATCCCACAGGTCCACACGGCCGAGCAGGCGCGGGCAATCGTACGGGCCGCCAAATTCCCGCCACAAGGTCGTCGAGGCGGGGACAGTTCGGTTCGGGCCGCCAGGTTCGGCGCACCAGGTTTCAAATGGTCGAGTTACACGCAAGGCGAGAACGAAAACACACTGGTGATCCCAATGGCGGAAAGCTTTGAGTTTTTCGACAACATCAACGAAATTCTGGCTGTCGAAGGGATCGACGTTATCAACTTTGGGCCAGCCGATTACTCCTTGTCGCGTCTGATTCCGATCGACTATTCGATGTCCAATCCGGAAGTGAACGATCGGCTGGACGAACTCATCGAAAAATGCCATGCCCGCGGTATCAAGGTCATGGCGCCCTGCATCCCACCGACGCAGGAAAATGCCGCCAAGTTGGTCGAGAAAGGCGTAGACATGATCATCATGGGCAACGACGTCATGTTCCTCAATCAGGGTTGCCAGAAGGCCGCTGAAGCGGCTAATTCCCTTCGCTCAGCGAAATAGAGTCGTTGTCGCGTGCGCATCATTAAACCAGCGAATCGGATGTCGACGGCGACGCATCGAACGGCCTCGTTGTGACAGTCGATCTTATCAGCGCCATGGTCGACTCGTCGGCCTCATCCTGCCAAGCAGCAAAAGGAAATAGACATGAACCGTAAAGACATTTTCGACCTTACAGACCGCGTGATCGTAATCACTGGCGGATTGGGGCAAATCGGACGCCAATTCACGTTGGAACTCGTTGAACGCGGCGCCAAGGTCGCTATATTCAATCGCCGCATCCCCGATGAAGCCGTTTTGCAAGAGCGCTTCCCGGTCGATTCTGGACGAGTAGCATTTTTTGAAGTGAATATAACGAAGAAGAACTCTGTCAAAGCAGGGCTTGAAGCCCTTGTTGCACAATGGGGTGTTCCACACGTTCTAGTCAATAATGCGGGGCTCGATACCCAGCCGAGTGCACCGCCAGAAGTATCCGGACCGTTCGAAGACTTCCCGGAAGATGTCTGGCGAGAAGTCGTTGAAGTCAATATGACCGGGACCTTCCTGTGCTGCCAGGCCATAGGGGGTGCAATGGCCAAACTCGGTCGCGGTTCGATTATCAATATCGGTTCGATCTACGGGATGCTTTCGCCGGTTCAGGATATCTACGCCTATAAGGAAAAGAAAACAGGCAAGCCGTTCATCAAGCCGGTCGCCTATTGCGCGTCGAAGTCGGGCCTTTACAACTTCACGCGTTATCTGGCGACTTACTGGGGGCGGAAAGGCGTTCGCGTTAACATCCTGACTCCCTCGGGCGTCAGGCGCGATACACAGGACGCCGAATTCCAGGCTAATTACTGCCAACGCATGCCGATTGGCCGTATGGCGGAGGAGGACGAATTTAACGGAGCTCTCGTCTTTCTCGCTTCCGACGCTTCGCGCTACATGACTGGATCGAACCTCATCGTCGACGGCGGTTGGACCGCCTGGTAGAAAAGGGAAGGAAATGATGAAAGATTTACGCGGCATTTACCCGGCGCTTCCAACGCCGATGGCGGCTAATGGCGAAATCAACTACACCAACTTGCGGCATCTGGTTGATTTCGAAATTGCTCAGGGGGTGGACGGTCTCTACGTCGGCGGATCTACCGCCGAATCGTTCCTTCTCACCGAGGACGAACGAAAGAAAATCGCCGAAACCGTCCTTGAGCAAGCGGCTGGCAAGGTCAATGTCATAGTTCATACCGGTGGAGGTGGAACGGACGCTGCGCTAAGGCTATCGAAGCATGCCAGAGCCAATGGCGCCGATGCGATTTCTTCGGTCCCACCCATCTATTTCAAATACACGACTGAGGAAATTATTGCCTACTACCTTGACTTGATCGAATTGTCGGATATGCCGCTGGTCGTATATAACATCCCCGCCTTCACCGGAATCAACATGACGCAGGGCGCCGTCCGGGAGCTTTTCAAACATCCTCGCGTAGTCGCGTTGAAACACACCAATACCAATATGTACGAACTCGAGCGCCTACTTGCTCACAATCCATCGCTTATTGCCCTAAACGGGTATGACGAAGCCTTCCTGTCGGGGCTTTCGATGGGGGCGAGCGGAATGATTGGCAGCACGGTTAACTTCATGGCTAGGAAATTCATTGCCCTACGCGACGCCTTTGGCAGTGGAAGAAACGGTGATGCACTCAAATTGCAGAGTGAAGTCAATGAGATCGTCGAAACGATGGTCGAGGTTGGCGTATTTAACGCGGTGAAGTACGCGATGACCTTGCGTGGGGTCGACTGCGGATCGTGCAGAGGCCCGTTCAAGCCGCTGACGGATATCGACAAGGCACGCGTAAAGGACGTTCTAGAAAAGAATTTGGGAGAGGCTTTGCAATAAAGCTTAGCTCTTTATCAATTTTTGTTTCGCCGTCTCAATCGGTTTGTTCTATGGATTCTAGCCAAAGGTTCTCTACGAATCATTGTGAGGGTCGGCTCGGGGCCGCCCTATGCCGGCAGGGCGGAACAAGAGCGGTCTTGACGTGGCGATAATGGTGGCGTCTGGTTGTAGTCGCATATAGTTCATAACCGTCACAAATTCCAACATCCCCAGGCCGAAGCAGAGATTCACTCACGGCCCAAGATCACCATCAACTTGGCGGCAGATGCACCGGTTGTATCATCGCCATGACGTCTTCGCGATCCAGCGTAACATCGGGAATAACTCTAATCCACTTATGCCCGCATGGGGAACGGCTGTTACCTCAGTGGAGCAGCCATCTGAATGGCTGGTTCGTGGAGACAGCGACTGACGGCAACTGGCCGATTCAAGGCAGAGCAAGTGCCAACTAGCTCGCCGAATACCGGCCACTCGGCAAGGTCTGAGGACGCCTTGATTATGGGCATTGGATGTCTGCCTCGAACGGC
>CAIVZW010000448.1 GCA_903910495.1 uncultured beta proteobacterium | reverse complement strand
CGTTCGCTGGTGGCCCTGCAGGAACATACCCGGATTGTCGACGCCATATCGGCACGTCTTCCTGACGAAGCCGGGCTGGCCATGGCCATTCATTTGAAGATGGCCATTCGTCAGTTCGGTAGCGCAACTAAAGAGTCTCAATAAATCCCATATTTACAGAAATGAATTTCGTAGAGGCTTGAAACAGGCATCCATTCCAATAACAAATTTTCCGGTGAGACCCCTGGAAAGCCAGCCAGGGCGCTTGCTTTTTATCAGTAGTTGTCGTTTCACTTTGAATGTTCACATACGGGCCACGCCCAAGGAGGGATACAAAATGGAATCCAAAATCACTCGACGCCAGATGTTGAAAACGGTCGGCGCGACCGCGCTTGCCGCGGCCCTGCCCGGCGGACCAGTCCTCGCGCAGGGCAAGAAGTACTCGCTCAGCCTGTCGCACAGCCATGCGCCGGGAAATTCGGCACTCGACGTCTTTGCCGTCAAGTTCAAGGACCTGGTCGCCGCCAAGACAGCCGGCGCCGTCGAGATCAAGGTCTTCCCGAACGGCATGCTCGGCAACGAGCGCGAGATCGTCCAGCAGGTCCAACAGGGCATCTGCGACCTGATGGCATCGGGTACGGCGATCTGGGGTTCGGTCGCGCCCAAGTACCAGATCCTCGACCTGCCTTTCCTCTTCCGCGACTACAACCACATTCACAAAGCCATGGACGGCGAGCCCGGCCAGCTGCTCGCCAAGTATGTCGAAGAGAAAGCCGGCGCCAGGCCGATCGCCTATATGGACTCGTTCGGTTTCCGCAGCGTCGTCACGCGCACCAAGGAAGTCAAGAGCATCGACGACATGAAGGGTCTGAAGATCAGGACCATACAATCGGCGATCTATGTGAAGGCCGTAGAACTGATGGGCGCCAGCCCGACGCCGATGTCCTTCGGCGAGGTCTATACCTCCCTGCAAACCGGCGTCATCGACGGCTATGAGCACGACGCCAACACGACGCTGGCACAAAAGTTCTTCGAGGTCACCAAGTTCATGGCACTGACCGAGCATATCAGCGGCGTTCTCGCCCTGACCGCATCGCCGAAGACTCTCGACGCGCTGCCGCCCGAGCTCAAGAAGGCCGTTCTCGAAGCCGCCAAGGAAGCCGCTGCCTTCCAGCGCGCGCGCGCGCCCGAAGAGGACAAGCTCTCGCTCGCCGATCTCAAAAAGAAAGGCATGGTCATCAACGCCATCGACCGCAAACCTTTCATGGCCAGGGCCGAGCCGTTCTGGACTTCGTTCAGCAAGGAAGTACAGGCCGAGGACTTCGTCAAGAAGATCGCCGCTCTGTAAGAGCCTGGCCGGCGCCGCGACTTTCCCGCGCGTCGGCCGCCTGGCGGCGTTACAGTGTTCGTCAAGCGGGATGGCCCGTCCATCCCGCTTCATCCCTGCCTATCGGAGTCAGCAATGTCGCAGCATGTATCCACCGTTGAATCGCCATCGGCCGTAGCGGACGATGCCCCGGAGCTTCCCGCGCACGGCCACGGTGGCGCCGCCGCCCCCAAGAACTGGCTTGACCGTGCCGTCATGTACGCGACCGCCCTGATCATGCTGGCTATCGTAATTGCTGTCGGCATTCAGGTCGGTAGTCGATACGTGATGAACAGTCCGATCCCCTGGACCGAAGAAATCGCCCGCCTGCTGATGGTCTGGATCATGCTGATCGGTGGCGTTGTGGCCATCCATCGCGGCGCGCACACGCGGATCACAGCAGCCATCCGCTTGCTGCCGCTGCGTACCGGAGCTGCGGTTGACCTCGGCATCAATATCGTGGTTTTCGTCTTTTTCGGAATTCTGGCCTATCAATCCTGGCTGGTCACCGTGCTGTCTTCGCACGAAGTCCTGCCGGCGAGCGAACTTTCCGGTGCTTTCGTCAGCGCGCCGATGATGCCGTGCATGCTGCTCATGATGCTCTACATCCTCCGCGAGATGAGCACGCAGGCGAAAACGGTGGCCGCGTCGAAGCGCTCCATGGCGATTGCTGCCGTAACGACGATTACCGCACTCGCCTCCGTCATCCTTCCTTTGGTGCTCGGCGTGACTCCGGTCGCCATTCTCGTCATCGGTTTCCTCGTCACCGCGACTCTCGGCATGCCCGTGGGATTCTCGCTGGCGCTGGTTTCACTGACCTACCTGATCTCGACCGGACGCATCCCGCTGACCATCCTGCCGATCAAGATGATGGGCGGTGTCGATTCCTTCACCCTGCTGGCGATCCCGTTGTTCATCCTCGGCGGCGCCTTGATGGAAACAGCAGGAATCTCGCAACGCATCGTGAATTTCTCCAAGGTGCTGGTCGGTCACTTTCGTGGTGGTCTGCCGATGGTCACCATCGTTGCCGAAATGATCTTCTCCGGGATATCCGGGTCGACCGCCGCCGACGTTTCGGCGATGAGTTCGCTGATGGTCCCCTCGATGAAGCGTGCCGGCTACCCCGGCGAGGACGCCGTCAGCATCGTCTCGGCGGCTTCGGCGCTCGGCATGCTGGTGCCGCCCTGCCTGACCATGGTTGTCCTCGGATCGCTGGCGAATCTCTCTATCGTTACCTTGTTTATTGCCGGTTTCGGTCCGGCTTTTATCCTGGCTATCGCTGTCGCCTCCGTCGTTTTCGTGCGCGCAAGACGCCTGGGCTGGCCACTCGAGAAGCGCGCCACGTTTGCCGAATTCATGCGCGCGACCAAGGGGGCGGTGATCCCGCTGGGTCTGCCGATCATCATCTTTGGCGGCATTTTCAGCGGCGTCGTCACCGTGACGGAGGCCGCGTTGGTCGCTGTGGTGTACGCCCTGATCGTCGGCCTGTTCATTTATAAAGAGCTTGAATGGAAACACCTGACCGAGATCTTCGTAAGCAGCGGCGTGATAACTGCCATGACGCTCTGGGTTCTCGGCGCTGCCTCGGTCTTTGCCTGGATCATGGCGCGCGAGGAGGTGCCGCAGATCATCGGCGCCTTGTTCGCCGTAGGCGGTGGTGGACCGGTGCTCTTCATGTTCGCGACAATCGCCATCTTTGTGGTCATCAGCGCGCTGCTCGAGGGACTGCCCGTGCTGCTCATTTTCGGACCCATTCTTATCCCAATCGCCATTCGGCTCGGCATCGACCCGATTCACTACGGGACGGTGATCGTCACCTGCATGGGCATCGCATTTTTCCTGCCGCCGGTGGGTGTCGGCCTGTACATCGCCT
>CAIVZW010000447.1 GCA_903910495.1 uncultured beta proteobacterium | reverse complement strand
GCACTGGTCAGCATACAAAAACGCGAACACAGCGGTCTCGTGGCAGAAAAGCTGCTGGCCTCGCTTGCAACACCCTTCGTGATCGAATCGCACGCCCTGCACATCGAAGCCTGCATCGGCATCGCAATTTACCCTGAAGACGGGCTCAATACAGCGGCGTTGCTGCGTTTTGCCGATATTGCGATGAAACGCGTGCAAGTAAATTTCGAAGCCGGCTATCTGTTCTACAGCCCCGAAATGAACATTCGTGCCAAAGAACAGTGGCAACTTGAAGGCGAATTACGCCAGGCACTGACCGGTCAAGATCTATTGTTGCACTACCAGCCCAAAGTCAGCCTGCGCAACGGACGAATCGTCGGTGCCGAGGCCCTCATCCGCTGGGATCATCCCGAACGCGGCTTGATCCTGCCGGGGAAATTTGTACCCCTCGCTGAAGAAACCGGCCTGATTCTCGAGCTGGGCAACTGGGTACTCGAAGAAGCTTGCCGCCAGATAAAAAGCTGGCTGGAGGCCGGACTCGAACCGATCCCGATTGCCGTCAACATCTCGGCACGACAGTTTGACAACCAGCTACCGGGGCGTATGCAAGCCTTGATCGAACGTCATGGCGTACCTTGCGAATTGCTCAAGCTGGAGATCACCGAGAGTCTGCTCCTCCGTGGCCCGGAAATCGTCATTCCGATCATGAACGATCTGGCAGCCTTTGGTTTTACCCTGGCCCTGGACGATTTTGGTACGGGTTATTCCAGCCTCGCCTACCTCAAGAAGTTTCCGATCACCACGCTGAAGATCGACCGTGCCTTCGTCATCGGCGTTCCGGAGGATGAAAACGATTGTGCCATCGCCCAGGCCATCGTCACCATGGGCAAACAACTGCGCCAGGAAATCGTCGCCGAAGGCGTTGAAACCCTGGAGCAAATGGCTTTTCTGCGGCGCTTGGAATGCGACCAGTTGCAAGGCTATCTGTTCAGTCCGCCGGTTACCGCCGAAGAATTTGAGCTCATGCTCAGGGAGGGGCGACGCCTGCCGCTCGATTGACAACTCCGTCCAAGCTTCTATTCGTCGATTACACCTTATAAGCAGCCAGCGCCGCTGAAATTTCGCGGCTCATGGTACCCATGCGATCCACGGCTTTGGTGGTTGCCCAGTCGTAGATCTTCGGGATCAACGGCAGATAACTGGCACGTATATCGCTACCGGATGCATGCAACCCGAAAACGACCAGATGACGAAGCCTACCGTACCCCCCTATTGCCGCAAACCTTCGTCGAGATTTCAGTCCATCTTTGCCCTACAATGCAGATTGAGGCTCAGGCACTGCAGTGCTGGAACAAAGACCGTTTTTAAGAGGTTCGGCTTTTGCAAGACGATAAACTATCTGCCATAGCAAGACTGCTCGAGAGTATGGATAACAGCCCGGGGTTCGCTGGTCTGGGTGCATCGATTCAAACCATCAGCAAACTCGGCGACGATCTCGGCGGCGGAACGCGTGAAATGACCGCCACCATCCTGCGTGATGCGGCCCTCACCTCGAAGCTGTTGCGCATATCCAACTCGAGTCGTAACGCGCGTGTCGGACGCAATGTTTCCACCATCGATCAGGCCTTGATGGTTCTCGGTCTGAACACGGTGAAGTCTGTCGCCCTGTCACTGGCACTGCTTGGTTCGCTATCTCACAAACCCCAGTCGAATCAACTACATGCTGAAATTGTTGCCGCCTATTTTTGCGGCAGTCTCGCCGCTGAGATCACGCGCATGAATGCACCGCGGCACAGTGCCCAGGAAGCCCAGGTTTGCGGCCTCATGCAAAATCTTGGGCGCATGATGGTCACTTATTATCTGTATGAGGACATCGAACGCAGTCGCATCCTTCAGGCCGAAAAAAATCTTGCCGAAGACGAAGCCATACTGCAAATTCTGGGCATGAGTTTCGAAAATATCGGCGCGGCCATTGCCCGTCACTGGTGCCTGCCGGATGTATTACAGAACAGTCTGGCACCCGATATCGGCAAAGCGCCTCCTCGTGCGGCGGCCAATGCTCAGATGTGGCACCAGTTGTGCTCCTCGTTTTGTCGCCGCATCACCGATACCCTGTTCCGTTTGCCGGAGAGCCGGGAAAAGATCGGCATCGCCAATGAAATTGAGTTCTTCCGTAGCGCCCTTCACCTCAAGGAAAGTGAAATCCGTGAATTGATTGACCGGTGCTTGCTCGAGACCGATTCACTGCTCGCCGAGATATCCTTTCCCAGCAATGTTGAACAGGCCCGCAAGCTGTTGCGCAGAGCCTCGGAGCGGGTTCTGGATCTGCTCTCGTCGTCAGATCAACTCACCCAGGATAACGAGAACATCGGTGGTCGGGCTCCGGTTGAGGTTATCCAGCAGGTCTTGCGCCTCATCCACGACAAGTATAGCTTTGACCACACTCTGCTCTGCCTGCCGGACAGTTCATCCGGTCTGGTCGCAATTGCCGGCGTCGGAAAGAATGCGATCCGGGTCACCGCCAGGTTTCGTTGTTACGGGCCAAAGCCGGATCTATTCCGTGCCATCATGGCGCGCAAGATCGACATATTCATTGCCGATGTCGGCCTGCCCACCTATGCCAAGCTGATTCCGGACTGGTACAACGAAGTTGTCGGCGCACGCTCATTTGTGATGCTGCCTCTGTTGAGCACGGAAAAGCTTCTCGGAATCATTTACGCCGATTATTCCGAAACGCACTCCAGCGCCCCGCTGGAACTGGCGGAAGGTAGCATGAGTGAATGGCGCAAGCTGCTGATCCAGGCACTGCAGTCGGGAAGCACGAAACTTCCATAATCTGTGTTTCCGCTGCAGAGGCCGCTCGTCAGGCCACTTCGTCAATCCAGGCCTGCTGGATGGCTTCCAGAATCTTCTCGCCGCAATGCCTGGCATCGTCACTGAAATCGGGCAAGGCAATAACCCAAGTCATCAGATCAACGAAATTGACTTTAAGCGGATCAACATCGGGGTGAGCTTCCGAAAGCTCGATGGCGAGATCGTTGATATCAGTCCATTTCATCGCAGCGTCTCCTATCGCTTCCCTTCCTTGGTCATGTTGATCGAATAACGCGGAATTTCGATCACCAGGGGAGTTTCATTGACCATTGCCTGGCACGACAGACGGGAATTCGGTTCCAGGCCCCAGGCCTTGTCAAGCAGATCATCCTCAAGCTCCGCGGAGGGTTCAAGGGCGTTGAAACCCTCGCGGACTATGACATGGCAGGTTGTACAGGCGCACGACATTTCGCAGGCATGCTCGATGGCAATCCCGTTTTCGAGAAGGTTCTGGCAAATGGATTCCCCTGCCCTCACCTCGAGCACCGCGCCATCCGGACAGAGTTCGACATGGGGCAGCACGATGATTTGGGTCATGCATGCTCTCCCAAGATTTTTGCTGAATCCTTGCCACCTTCAATTTCGTCGATACTCCTGCCGGCAAAAGCGCGACGGATTGATTTATCCATGCGCCGTGCAGCAAAATCCTTGGTATCCGCTTCAAGATCGTCCATGGCCAGGGTGATGTGCCGACGATTATCACCGAGTGCCGTAGTCTGCAGCCTGATGATCGAGGCTTCGATTTTTCCCCGTTGCTCATCGGACAGGAGATCGCCATCGCTCTTCAGCGCCGACTGGACGGATTCAATCAGACGCTGAGCATCGACCTGAGCCTCCTTCAGCGCCCGCCTGAGTGCATCATCTTTGCTGTGGGTCATGGAATCCTTGAGCATGCTGGCAATTTCGTCATCAGCAAGGCCATACGAGGGTTTGACCGTGATACTCGCTTCAACACCCGAGGTCAGTTCGCGTGCAGATACCGAAAGCAGACCGTCGGCATCGACCTGAAAGGTCACGCGGATGCGTGCGGCACCGGCCACCATCGGCGGAATGCCTCGCAGTTCAAAACGCGCAAGGGAACGGCAGTCACTGACCAGTTCGCGTTCGCCCTGCACGACATGTACCGCCAACGCCGTCTGACCATCACGGAAGGTCGTGAATTCCTGGGCACGGGCAATCGGAATCGTTGAATTGCGCGGTATGATTTTTTCAGCCAGGCCGCCCATGGTTTCCAGTCCGAGCGAAAGCGGGATGACATCAAGCAGTAACCAGTCGTCTCCGGCAGCGCGGTTGCCGGCGAGAAGATTGGCCTGTGTTGCTGCACCGAGGGCAACCACCTTGTCCGGATCAAGGTTGTTCAGGGGTTCCTGCCGGAAGAACTCACCAACGGCACGTTGCACCTGCGGCATGCGTGTTGCACCTCCAACCATCACCACACCCTTGATGTCGGACACTGATAATCCGGCATCGCGCAAGGTTTTCTTGACCGGCTGAATGGTCTTGGCCACCAGTGTCTGCGAAATCTCGGTAAATATCTCGGTGGTCAGTCTTAGATCGACCACTTCACCACTGTTCAGCCGTGCCGTAACCGGCGCGACACCATGCGGCGTCAGGTATTCCTTGGCCTCACGGGCACAAGTCAGCAGCAGGCTTGCATCCTCGATGGACAGTGGATTGAGCTTGGCGGCCTCGAGAATCCAGCAGAAGATTCGCTGATCAAAATCATCGCCGCCAAGCGCAGAATCCCCGCCGGTGGCCAGAACCTCAAATACGCCCCTGGACAGATTGAGAATCGAGATGTCAAACGTACCGCCGCCCAGATCGTAGACGGCATAGACGCCTTCGGCCGCGTTGTCCAGACCGTAAGCAATGGCTGCCGCCGTCGGTTCGTTCAGTAAACGCAGGACGGAAATCCCGGCCAGCTTGGCTGCGTCCTTGGTCGCCTGACGCTGTGCATCGTCAAAGTAGGCCGGAACAGTAATCACGGCACCGACGAGCGGGCCACCGAGTGAAGCTTCGGCACGTAAACGCAGGGTGCGCAGAATATCGGCTGAAACTTCAACCGGCGACTTTACGCCAGCCACCGTATGCAGGCGAACCATCCCGGGGTTGTCTTCAAATTCGTAAGGCATCGATTCGCGATGGGCGATGTCCTTCAGACCTCGCCCCATGAAACGCTTGACCGAAACGATCACATTACGCGGATCAAGGGATTGATTGCCCTGCGCTTCGTAACCCACTTCAGCGCAGCCATCAGCGTGATAGCGCACAACCGAGGGCAGCAGGGGGCGGCCCAATTCGTCACTGATGACTACCGAGAGACCGCTTCTGACAGTGGCGACAAGAGAATTTGTGGTGCCCAGATCAATACCGACCGCGAGTTTCTGCTGGTGTGGGGCAGCCGATTCTCCGGGTTCCGCAATTTGCAAAAGTGCCATGAAAGTCCTGAATTCTGATTAATCTGCTTTACTTCATTGTCCGTTCAAGCTTCGAGATCGGCCATGGCCTCGTCGATTTCAGACAGAAGCTTCTCGAGAAACATCAAGCGTCGCACTCGATCAGCAGCCTGTGCATGCTCATGCTGATCATCAAGCAATTCGGCAAGTTGCTCGTAGCGCTTTTTCATCCGACCCTTTACGCGGTGATAAAGCTGTTCAAGTTCATCCTGGTCACGTGCGTGACGCGCTTCAGCAACCGCTTCGCGCCATTCCATCTGCTCCATCAGGAACTCGGGCGGCATGGCGTTATTGTTTTCGGCAGCCACATCATGTCCAGCCAGGCTCAACAGGTATTGCGCCCGGGACAGGGGCTTTTTCAGAGTCTGGTAGGCTTCATTAACCCGCGTTGCCCATTGCAGGGAAAGACGTCGTTCGCTATCGCCGGCTTGTGTAAACTTGTCCGGATGAACCTGTGTCTGAATTTCGCGAAAGCGCTTGTCGAGCACCGAAGCATCCAGCCGGAAGGTGTGCGGCATCTCAAAAAGGACGAAATGATCAGCGTTGAAATCCATGCGATTCCTGGAGGTAGCTCCGCGTACACCTGAAAGCGTTGACTGGGCTAGATGCTTCCGCAAGCAGATGCCCCGAAGGAAATCCGACCGAAGGGAGTGCAGAGCCCCTGGGGGATATTGCAAATAGTACGGCAAATCCGGGGCAACAGCACTCCCGGCGAACGGCCACCATCAAACGTTGAAACTTTCGCCGCAACCGCAAGCATCTTTCACGTTCGGATTGTTGAACTTGAAGCCTTCACTCAGGCCCTCACGGGTGTAATCGAGTTCGGTGCCGTCAAGGTAAGGCAGGCTCTTGGCATCAATCAGAACCTTGACGCCATGCGACTCGAACTCGACGTCATCAGGATCGGCAACGTCGACAAACTCAAGCTTGTAGGCCACGCCCGAGCAACCGCTGGTGCGCACACCAAGACGCAGACCAATCCCCTTGCCGCGCTTGGCCATATAACTGGCAACATGTTTTGCCGCCTTTTCGGAAAGCGTAACCGCCATTGCATATTCTCCTTTTATTCCCTATTCGTTCCGTTTCATTCGCCGCGCTTCTTTTTGTAGTCGGCAACTGCTGCCTTGATCGCATCCTCGGCAAGGATGGAACAGTGGATCTTGACCGGCGGCAAGGCCAGTTCTTCGGCGATCTGGGTATTCTTGATATCCAGCGCCTGATCAATGGTCTTGCCCTTGACCCACTCGGTCACCAGCGAAGACGAGGCAATCGCCGAACCGCAACCATAAGTCTTGAACTTGGCATCCTCAATGATACCGTCCTTGCCGACCTTGATCTGCAATTTCATCACGTCACCGCAGGCCGGAGCGCCAACCATGCCCGTTGCCACACCCTCCTCTTCCTTGCCGAAGGAACCCACATTACGCGGGTTTTCGTAGTGATCCAGAACTTTAATGCTGTATGCCATGATTGATTCTCCAGTATTTCCAGCTTAGTGCGCGGCCCATTGGACCGTGCTCAGATCGACGCCTTCCTGCACCATCTCCCAGAGAGGCGAGAGTTCGCGGAGCTTGCCGATCTTCTCGTGCAGCAATTTGATGGCGTAGTCGATCTCTTCTTTGGTATTGAAACGGCCAAGAGTGAAGCGGATCGAGCTGTGCGCCAACTCATCCTCGCGACCCAGCGCACGCAACACATACGACGGTTCAAGCGAGGCCGAGGTACAGGCCGAACCGGACGATACCGCCAGATCCTTGATGGCCATCAGCATCGATTCGCCTTCGATATAGGCAAAGCTGATGTTCAGGTTGTGCGGGACGCGATGTTCCATGTCGCCGTTGATGAAAACCTGATCGATGTCGGACAACCCTTTGAGCAAACGGTCGCGCAAGGCACCGATACGCTTGTTTTCCTCCGCCATTTCCTCACGGGCAAGACGGAACGCTTCACCCATGCCGACGATCTGGTGCGTGGCCAGCGTACCCGAACGGAATCCGCGCTCATGACCGCCGCCATGCATCTGCGCTTCCAGCCGCACACGCGGCTTGCGCCGGATATAAAGCGCGCCGATCCCTTTTGGGCCGTAGGTCTTGTGCGCGCTGAAACTCATCAGATCAACCTTGAGTGTGCTGAGGTCAATCTCGACCTTGCCGGTCGCCTGCGCGGCATCAACGTGGAAGATGATGCCCTTTTCACGACAGATCTCGCCGATCTCGGCAATCGGCTGAATGACGCCGATTTCGTTATTCACGAACATCACCGAAACAAGAATGGTGTCAGGGCGCAACGCCGCCTTGAATACGTCCAGATCAAGCAGGCCATTTTCCAGCACGTCCAGATAAGTCACCTCAAAGCCCTGACGCTCAAGTTCGCGACAGGTATCGAGCACCGCCTTGTGCTCGGTCTTGGCGGTAATCAGGTGCTTGCCCTTGCCCGAATAGAAGTTCGCAGCGCCTTTGAGGGCGAGATTGTTCGACTCGGTGGCACCGGACGTCCAGACGATTTCCTTGGGGTCGGCATGGACCAGTCTGGCCACTTCTTCGCGCGCTTCTTCGACCGCTGCTTCCGATTCCCAGCCAAAGGCATGCGAACGTGATGCCGCATTGCCGAATTTCTCGACCAGGTAGGGAATCATCTTCTCCGCCACACGCGGATCAACGGGTGTGGTTGCCGAATAATCCAGATAGATCGGCAGTTTCAGCATTTAACGTGCTCCATTCTTTCGGTTAAACCGCTATCGCGGTCAGTCGCTGCAACTTAGCTACCGTCGTTTGCAGGGTGATTAGAAAATCATCAATTTGTTCTGCCGTATTGGCCGCGCCCAAGCTCACGCGCAGCGCACCACGCGCCAGATCCGGTGCCACGCCCATGGCCTGGAGCACATGCGAAGGCTCGGGATTGGCGCTCGAACAGGCGGCACCGCTGGCTAGCGCGAAGCCCGCCCGATCAAGTTGAGCAACCAGGGTTTCACCATCAATATTTGGCACGGCAAAATACACGGTATTCGGCAAACGCTCGGCACTCGTACCAAACAGCGTAGCACCCATCGTGAACAAGCCCTGCTCCAGTCTGCTGCGTAAAGTGCGAAGTTTAGGCATCAATTCAGCCAGGCGTTGTGCAGCCAGATCACAGGCCACGCCAAAACCGACAATCGCCGCGACGTTTTCAGTTCCCGAACGTAATCCGCGTTCGTGACCGCCACCGGCAATCAGGGGCTCAAGTTCGATGCGTTTATCCAGAACCAGTGCCGCCACGCCCTTTGGCCCGCCAAACTTGTGTGCCGAAAGCGTCAGCGCATGTACGCCGGCGGCATTCAGCGCGCGAAAATCGACAGGAAGTTTGCCCACGGCCTGAACTGCATCGGTGTGAAACCATGCACCGGTCGCTTTGGCCTTTTCAGCGAGCCCGACAATATCCTGCACGACACCGGTTTCATTATTGGCGAACATGATCGAAACAAGTTTTGGTTTCTGCTCCATCGCAGCTTCAAAATTTCCGGCATCAACTCGTCCCGCAGCGTCTACAGCCAGTTTTTGCAGCAGCCATCCGTGTCTGGCCAGTTGCTCGGCGGGCTTCATCACGCAGGGATGCTCAACTGCGCTCACCGCCAGCAATCCGGGCTTCATGCAAGCCGCCGCACCTTTGAGGAACAGATTGTTGGCTTCCGAACCGCCACTGGTAAATACGATTTCTGCAGAATGCGCGCCGACGGCGGCAGCCACCCTGCTGCGCGCCCCGTCAATCGCCCGCCGCGCAGCCCGACCATAGTCATGCCGGCTTGAAGCGTTTCCATAGCGCTCCGCAAGCCAGGGAAACATCGCCTCCAGTACCGCCGGTTCCAGTGGTGTTGTGGCGTTGTGATCGAAATAGACCGATGCAAACATGGATTTCAGGCCAGCGCGGCCATCGTCTTGAGACGCAGACCGGTTCCCATGCGCCGTGCATCCTTGATAATCGAGACATCACCGCCAGCCTTCTTCAACTGCTGGCCAACGAGTTCAGACAAGGTAACCGAGGTCAGATACTCGTACATCTTGAAATTCAGTGTGGCCCAGAGTTCGTGCGTCATGCAGCGATCTTCATCCCTGCAGTTTTCGCGGCCTCCGCACTGAGTAGCGTCAAACGACTCATCGACGGCACGAACGATATCGGCGACGGTAATCAGCTCCGTTGGACGCGCCAGGCAGTAGCCACCACCAGGGCCGCGCACGCTATCGACCAGACTGTTGCGGCGCAATTTGCCGAACAGTTGTTCAAGATAAGAGAGCGAAATCTTCTGCCGTTCGCTGATACCCGCCAGGGTCACCGGGCCGTCGCCGCTGCGCAGAGCCAAATCAATCAACGCGGT
>CAIVZW010000446.1 GCA_903910495.1 uncultured beta proteobacterium | reverse complement strand
TTTCTGAAGACGTAGCCCAGCAGACCGAACGCTGCCATCAAATAGACGTCGACCTCCGTGTTGGAGACGCTAAACACCCCGATCGCGCAGAACACCAGTACCGACGGAAACAGCAGGTGATAAGGTATGGAAATCATTTTCACCCACATCCCGATCAACGGGAGGTTAAGGATCAGGAGGAACACATTGCCGATCCACATCGACACGACGAGCCCCCAAAATAGCGCTGGTTGCTCGATCATCACCGACGGGCCCGGTTGAATGCCCTGGAGGATCATCGCGCCGAGCATCAACGCCATCACGGCGTTGGAAGGAATCCCCAAGGTGAGCATTGGGATGAAGGAGGTTTGTGCACCGGCATTGTTGGCCGACTCTGGGGCGGCTACGCCTTCGATTGCACCCTGGCCGAATGGCACCAAGGGTTTCGCGATCTTTTTCTCGAGCGCGTAAGCCGAGAATGAGCCGAGCATCGCGCCGCCACCGGGCAGGACGCCCAATACCGAGCCAAGCGCAGTACCACGCAAAATTGGTCCGATTATGCGTTTCCAGTCCTCTTTGGAAGGCATTAGCCCGGTAACCTTCTTCACCATTACAGTTCGGATATCCGTGTGCTCAAGGTTGAAGAGGATCTCGCCAATGCCGAACACGCCCATGGCAAGCACCACGAAGTTGATTCCGTCCGTCAATTCCGGAATGTCGAAGCTGTATCGCCCAAGGCCGGAATTAACATCAGTACCGACGATCCCGAGTATCAGACCGAATATGATCATACCCAGTGCATTGATCAGTGAGCCGGATGCGAGCACGATCGACGCCACTAGGCCAAGCACCATCAGCGAAAAATATTCAGCCGGGCCGAACTTCAGCGCTAATTCGGCCAACGGTGGGGAAAACAGAGCAATCAGCACCGTGGAGAGGGTGCCGGCAATGAAGGAGCCGATTGCCGCTGTGGCCAGGGCCTTGCCAGCTTGTCCCTGCAAGGTCATCTGATAGCCGTCCATCGCCGTCACCACAGAGGACGGCTCGCCCGGCAGGTTGACCAAGATGGCAGTAGTCGAACCGCCATACTGCGCGCCGTAGTAGATGCCGGCCAACATGATCAGCGCTGTCACCGGTGGCAAACCGAAGGTGACGGGAAGCAACATCGCGATTGTTGCAATCGGACCCAGACCGGGAAGGACGCCAATGGCGGTACCGAGAAACACGCCAACCATGCAGTAGAACAGGTTGAGGAAACTGCCCGCTGTCTGTAGCCCGAGCCACAAATTGGAAAAGATATCCATGGCCTTGTGATCTTCAGTTACCGAACCAAGTGCCAAGCAATGGCGTTGGCACGCCAAGACCCTTAACAAAAACCAGCGCGCAGAAGACCACAAGTCCGAACAACCCTGCGGCGGCTGTCCAATTAAATTTGAACTCCGAGCTTGCGGCAGCGCTCATCAGCGCAAGCACGAGCAACGCGATGATCAGCCCAGCACGAATGACCAGGAAGCCAAACAACGCCGTCGCACCAATTATCAGAACAGAGGATTTTATGGCAAAACTGCCGGTCGGCGCACCTGGCAGAATGAACGAACGCGCCACGGCGATCACCCCAAAAAACATGAGAAGACTGCTCAATACAATGGGAAAATAGCCCGGCCCCATCCGAGTCGCCGAGCCCATGCCGTAGTCGCGGGCGAACCAGAAAGCGACGCCTCCAAACAGCACGTAAATAATGCCGGTCCAGAAGTTTTTGGGACTTTTGATCAGTGTCGCCATAGATACTCCATCCGGTGTTGATTGGTCAGCCCAGAACGGTGGCGGCGCAGAAGTGTTGAAATTGCGCGCCCTGGGCTCTCCTAATTTTCGGCGACTTCTAATCCTGCAATACAATGCCCGTTTTAGTGATCAAGTCGCCCAGACGTTTGTGCTCCTCGGCGATGAATATATCGAACTCTCCCGGTGTTCCACCCGCTGGTACTGCGCCAGTGCTCAGCAGATTCTCGCGTACATCGGGAAGTTTAAGTGCCTTGACGATCGTGGCATTCAGAAGATTGATGATGGCGGGTGGCGTTCCTGCTGGAGCGCTAATGCCCCACGACTGCGAGATATCGTAACCGGGGAGTGTTTCCGCGATGGTTGGTAAATCGGGCAGCCCCGGATTGCGCTGCTTACCCGTTGTGGCGAGGGCGCGTACCCTGCCTCCGCTTAAGTGCGGACGGGCGGCGAGCGGCGAAGTGATCATGAGCTGCACGTTGCCAGCCACGACATCGACCAACGCCGGACCCGATCCCTTGTACGGGATGTGAGTCATTTTTATGTCGGCCAGAAGATTAAGCATCTCGCCGGCCAGATGCGCGGGCGTGCCAGACCCCGCAGAGGCATAGTTGACGTCGCCAGGTCTAGACTTGGCATACTGCACCAATTCCGCTACAGATTTCGCTGGCACCGAGGGGTTGACGACCAGCACATTTGACGAGGTCGCGATAAGCGAGATCGACACGAAACTCTTAAACGGATCATACGGTAGTTTCTTTTTTACGTTGGGCAAAACAGCCCACAAAGCCGTAACGTTCATGAATACCGTATAGCCATCGGGCGGCGCATGCGACGCGAGGTCGGCGCCGATGATACCGGCCGCACCCGGACGATTGTCGATGTTAACCGGTTGTCCGAGGCTCTCTGAAAGCTTTTGCGCTAACAAACGGGCAATTGTGTCCG
>CAIVZW010000445.1 GCA_903910495.1 uncultured beta proteobacterium | reverse complement strand
TTTTACTCCCCAAGGCCTGGGATCTCACCAACGAGGGCCGCGTCGCCGTACGCACCGATCACCTGGATATGGACCATAAGACCATGCGACACACGCTGGTGGAACTGGAAGAAGGACAGGTGTTTGACATTCTGCCCGGGGAATACGTGGCGGTTTCGACGCTCGAAAAGATCAAACTGCCAGATGACCTGATGGCCATCCTCTATCCGCGTTCATCGGTCAACCGCAGAGGCCTCTCGATCGACCTCACCGGTGTGGTGGATGCCGGCTACGAGGGCAACCTGCTCATCCCCGTGCGAAATAACACCCAGTCCCAAGTCATCCGTATGTACCCGGGCGAACGTATCTGCCAGGTCGTGTTTGAAGAGATCAACGGTGCGGTAAACGTCAAACAAAGCCGCTGGCAGAACTCGGATGTGATTGTTACTATTAAGGAAGAACGCAGTTCCTCCGAGATGGAGTTCGTGCGCAAGGGCAACATTACCGGACTTAAAAAAGAGTTTCCGTTGGAATAAGTTCAGGCAGGCAGCAACCGGTTATTGATTTCCAGCACGTCCTGCGGATAGCGGGTTAGATCCTGCACCAGTCGTTCAACGTCCGAGCCGTACTGTAGGCGGCGGGTGAGGTAGGCGAATTCATCGCTGTCGTAGGGCGGAATGTTGACATCCTTGGCGTTGCCTCTCACCACGCGCAGCGAATCGATCAGCCAGCGCATGAAGGTATGTGCTTTACGCAGGCGGTCGTAGTCCTCGGTGGAGAGAAGCCCGGCCTGATGCAGCGCCGCCATGGCTTCACGGATGTTGGTCAGCCTGAGCGTTTTATCTTTGACACCGTAATTGATCTGCAAACCCTGCACCAAATATTCAATATCCACCAGCGCGCCGGGGCTGAACTTGGCGTTGAAGGTGCCGGCAGCCACCAGGTGGCGCACCTGTTTTTCGCGCATGGCGCGCATGGCAGTCACATCAAAGAGGGTGCTGTTGTAGACATACTCGTCTCGCAGTTTGCATAATTGATTCCCTAATTTGTCATTCCCCGCAATCGGACGCAGCTTGACCAGCGCCTGCCGTTCATACGGCCAGGCGGGGCCATCTGGTGCGTAATACTTCGCGAAAGATTCCAGCGAGACAGCCTGGCTGCCAGCTTTGCCGTAGGGTCTTAGCTGAAGATCAATGTGAAAGACGCCTTCCTGTCGAGCTTTAATGGCTTGTATAAGCGATTGGATCAACTCTTCGTAGAAATTGCTGACCGCGATGTGTTTTAATCCGGCGGTTTTCCCCTGGCCTGAGTAGACCAGCATGAGTTCGATATCCGAGGCGAAACCGAGTTCGCGTCCGCCGCATTTGCCCAGCGCCAGCAGCACCGCTTCGGAGGGTTGATGATTTTCAAGTTTCGGATGCCCGTAAAGTTTCACAAGTTCCTTATGACAGTGTCCAAACGCGATGCCGAGGACGACTTCCACCAGGTCGGTGAGTTCTTCAGAGAAAGTGCCAAATTCGGTGGTGTATCCAAGGATGTGGCGCATGTCGATGCGGAACATCTCGCGGTCTTTGAAGGCGTTCAATCCCTCGCGCCAGTTGGCGGCATTAGACACGGCTTTTTGGGCTTCTTTCTCAAGCTCCTGGCGGTTGTAGGCGTTTTCCAGCGTGGTGACATCCCGCACGATGGGGAAGAGATTGGAATACTGCATGCGCAAAAAGTCATCCCATAAAAAGTCGCTGACCCCCAGCAGTTTGGCCAGCGCATTGAGCACTTCAGGCCGTTCGATGCGGGCAAATTCGTCCACCCAGTTGGGGCGCTCAAAGAGTTGATGAAGGAATTCCCTGAAGTGCAGCATGGCGCTTTCGGGGTTCGGCGAATAAGGCAGCAGGTGGGTGAAATGTTTAATCAGAACTGCGGCTGCGCGCAGTTCACGCTGTTTTTCGGGCGAGACAATCTTTTGCCCGTTTTCATTCGTGACGTGCAGCACATCACTG
>CAIVZW010000444.1 GCA_903910495.1 uncultured beta proteobacterium | reverse complement strand
GGTTCGTCAACGGCCGACGCCGCGAGCCAGTCCAAGCTGTTCATCGACGCGCAGACCATGGAGGGCTACGACCTGTCGTTCTCGGTGGCGATCACGGCGGTCTCGGCGGTGCTGGCGGTAATCATTCCGCCGTCCATCCTGATGATCGTCTGGGGCGGGCTGCTGACGGTTTCCATCGGCGAACTGTTTCTCGCCGGCGTTGTTCCCGGGCTCGTGATCGGCCTGGTGCAGATGGCCACGGTGCATGTCTACGCCACGAAGCGCGGCTATCCGACCTATGCGCGCGCGACCATGAAGGAGGTGTTCGCGGCGATCTTCGTCTCGCTGCCGGCGCTGATGACCCCGGTGATCATCATCGGCGGCAAGATCTTCGGCTGGTTTACCGCCACCGAATCCGCCTGCATCGCGGTGCTCTATGCGGGCGCGCTGTCGGTCATCGTTTATCGCGAGGTGGACTTCAAGGGACTGTGCGGCGCCTTCCTCGAAACCGGGAAACTCGCCGGCGTCGCGCTCTTCTGCGTCGGCACCGCCTCCGCCTTCGGCTGGCTGCTCGCCTATTACCAGATCCCGAAAGCCCTGCTCTCGGGCGTCACGGCCTGGGGCATGGGCCCCGTCACGACCGGGTTCTTCGTCGCCTTGGTGTTTCTGGTGGTCGGGTGTTTCCTCGATGCCATTCCCGCCATCATCATCGTCGGCACCATCATGGAGCCGATGACGACAATGGTCGGCATGGACCCGGTCCATTTCGCGATGATCGGCATCGTGTCGCTGGCCTTCGGCCTGGTGACGCCGCCCTACGGCATGTGCCTGATGATCTGCTGCGCCGTGGCCGGGATCCGCATGCGGCTCGCGCTCAAGGACACCTTCATCATGCTGATCCCCATGCTCGGCGTGCTCGCGCTGGTGATCCTGTGGCCGTCATTCACGCTGTTCCTGCCGCGGATGTTCCCGCCCGGCTTGCTGTGACGCTGCGGGTGTTTATGTGACACTGAGGGCGCTGTTGGCAACAGCGCCCTCGGGTGATCGGAATCAAGCCACGTTTGCGGATTCGCTGCGGGATTGAGCCTAATAGCCGCTGGCCAGAGCATTGCTGCATAGCCTTCATTGGCGGAGTAGCGCTTGTATCGCTGTATTTGAGATTATTATTTGATATTTATGAACCGATTCACCGAAAAGGAAGCACGCAGGACTTAATGGTTAATGGCATTGCCGTTGCCGAACGCCATGCAGATGTAAACAAGGAGCTTGCAGCAGTCCTCTGATGATTCGATCAACAGAGGAATTTACAATCAACTTAGGAGACTCAAATGAGTACATGCGGAAGAAGCATCCGGACCGTTATGACCGCCCTGATGATCGTACCCTTGCTGCTGGCCAGCGGTCAGGCTGCCAGTCAGCCTGCGCCAGGTCCTGTGGTGATCAAGATCTCGGAAACCCAGCCCTTGACCAGTGCCATGACGATGCACATGACCAAGTACGGCGAGATGTTGAAACAGCGGACCAACGGCCGTATTACCGTTGAAATTTACCCCGGCGCCATGCTCG
>CAIVZW010000443.1 GCA_903910495.1 uncultured beta proteobacterium | reverse complement strand
CAAGGACATCCTGCCGCGTAGCGGCGAACTCTCGCCGAATGTGCTGAAGCCGGTGATTGCCCGTCTGCTCGGCGAGCCCTTGCCGGAAGTTGCCAAGGTCACGCCGATGACGGTGTTTCCAAGGCCGCCGACGATGTGCGCGGCCTGTCCGCATCTGGGGGTGTATTACACCTTGTCGCAACTGCGTAATGTCACCATTTCCGGCGATATTGGTTGTTACACGCTGGGTTTCGGGCAGCCGTGGAATGCGCTTGATGCGTGCATCTCGATGGGGGCGTCGATGGGCATGGCGCTGGGTATGGACAAGGGGCGTGCCGAATCCGAGAAGGACAAGAAGATCATCGCCGTGATCGGCGATTCGACCTTCATGCACATGGGCATGCAGGGCTTGCTTGATATCGTCTATAACCGCGGCAACGTCACAGTCATGATTCTCGACAACCGGGCCGTGGGCATGACCGGCGGGCAGAACAATCCGGGCAATGGTCGCGATATCCATGGCGATGATGCGCCGCGTGTTGATTTCGCCAGTCTGGTCAAGGCCCTGGGCGTGCGCGAAGAGCGCGTGCATGTGCTCGATCCCTACGAATTGCCAAAGCTGTTCAAGACTCTGCGCGAAGAGACGAAGATTGCCGAACCCTCGGTGATCATCACCAACCAGCCCTGTGTCCTGGTCAAGGATTATTACGCACTCAAGCCGTTCATGGTGCTCGAGGACAAATGTACAGGCTGCGGGAACTGCGTGGAAATCGGTTGCCCGGTGATCCACGTGACCAAGCGCGACAAGGTCGTCAAACCGAACGGCAAGGAAGTGGAGCGTTCATTTGTGCGCATCGAAAGCCAGGCATGTACCGGTTGCGGCCTGTGCCTACAACCCTGCGCGCCGGACGCCATCGTCCATGTCGATACGCTGTCGATGCCGATTAAAGTGGTGAAGAAGGATTAACCGCTCTCAACACGGAGCACACAGAGACACAGAGAAAACAGAGAGAAAATCTGCTTTGCCTTTACTCCGTGTTCTCTGTGCCTCCGTGATCTCTGTGTCAAAAGCGTTTTGGAGTTTGTTATATGTCTGAAATAACCAATATTCTCGTAGTGGGCACCGGCGGTCAGGGCGTCATGACGGCGACCGAAATTCTGGCCGAAGCGGCGATAGCCTTTGGTCACGATGTCAAGAAGACCGAAGTGGCCGGCATGGCGCAGCGCGGCGGGGTCGTTTCCTCGCATTTGCGTTTTGGCGCCAAAGTGTTGTCGCCGCAGATTACACCCGGTACGGCGGACGTGCTGCTCGGTTTCGAGGCGGCCGAGGGCATGCGCTGGCGCCACATGCTGCGCCCCGATGGACTGGCACTGATGAATACCGGACGTCTCGTTCCGCCGGTGGTTGACCTCGGTCTGTACGAGTATCCCGCTGATCCAGTCGCCGAAGTGCGCGCCGCCGGAACGCG
Organism: uncultured beta proteobacterium; assembly: GCA_903910495.1. The sequence continues at coordinate 9,582 of CAIVZW010000443.1, read as the reverse complement.
TGTTTATTCCTTCGATGCTTCGGCGATCGCCCGGGAACTTGGCGAGATCAAGCTTGGCAATACGGTGATGCTCGGCGCCATTTCGGATCATCTGCCGTTCTCGGCCGAGGTTCTGGAACAGTGCATCCTCAAACGCTTTGCCAACAAGAAGCCGGAAATCATCGAGCTCAACCGGCGTGCTTTTGCCGCCGGTCGGGCGGCGGCGAAGGCGGCAGAAACCGAAGCCACCTGAGTGGCTGTAAAGCTAATTACTGGAAATCAACATGACGGCACAAGTCCTCGACGGTAACGCACTTGGGCAGAAATTGCGCGCCGGTTTCAAGCTGAAGGCCGAGGAACTCGCCGCGCAAGGTGTGCGTCCCGGTCTGGCCGTTATCCTGGTCGGCGAAGACGCGGCTTCTCAGGTGTATGTGCGCAACAAGGTCAATGCCTGTGCGCAGGCCGGTTTCTATTCCGAGAAACATACCTATGCACCCGACGTAGCACCGCAGGTGGTGCTCGACAAGATCGCCGAGCTCAATGCCGATGCGAAAATCCACGGCATCCTCGTGCAGTTGCCTTTGCCCAGGCATTTCAATGCCGATACGGTACTTGATGCGATTGCCGCGGAGAAGGACGTCGATGGTTTCCGCGCCGAGAACGTCGGTGCCCTGATGCAGGGCCAGCCCTGCTTCATTCCGTGCACGCCCTACGGGGCCATGAAGTTTTTTGAAGAGGCGGGCATCAGCCCGCGCGGCAAGGAGGCGGTGATTGTCGGCCGCTCGAATATTGTCGGCAAGCCGATGGCCATGCTGCTGATGCATGCCGGGGCCACCGTCACCGTCTGCCATTCGCAGACCAAAGACCTCAAGGCACACTGCCTGCGCGCCGATATTCTCGTTGCCGCCATCGGCAAGCCGAAAATGATTACCGGCGACATGGTCAAGCCGGGTGCCGTGGTCATCGACGTTGGCATCAACCGGATGCCCGACGGGAAGCTTTGCGGCGATGTCGATTTCGAGTCGGTGAAAGAAGTGGCCTCGTTCATCACGCCGGTTCCTGGAGGGGTCGGCCCGATGACGATCACCATGCTGCTGGCGAATACTCTGGAAAGTGCAGAACGTACGTTGAATGCTTAACGGGCAAGCCCGTTTCCCTCACCCCCGCCCCTCTCCCGGAGGGCGAGGGGTTTTGTGAGTCGCTCGCGCGACGTGTTGGTTAAGGAGATGACCATGGTCAAGCACCCACTGGTAGGTATCGTGATGGGGTCGGACAGCGACTGGCCGGTGATGCGCTTCTGCGCAGAAACACTCAAGAAGTTCGGCATTCCGTACGAGGCCAAGGTTCTTTCTGCCCATCGCACACCCGATGCCGCACTTGACTATGCGGCCAGCGCTCAGGAGCGTGGCATCAAGATACTGATCGGCGCTGCCGGTGGCGCAGCACATCTGGCCGGGGTGCTGGCGGCCAAGAGCGAACTGCCGGTACTGGCCGTGCCCATGCCATCCAAGCATCTGCAGGGGCTCGATTCCCTGCTCGCCATGGTGCAGATGCCTGGCGGCATCCCGGTGGCGACCTTCGCCATCGGTGAGGCTGGCGCAGTCAATGCCGCACTTTTCTCGGTGGCCATGCTGGCCTTGAACGATGCCGTTCTGGCCAGAAAGCTGACAGCGTTCCGCGTTGATCAGACCGAGAAGGTCCTGTCAAAGAAACTTCCCGATCTGCCATGAATCCATGACGCAGGATTATGTGCGGGCAGTTCGCCTGCTGCAGGCCGGCGAGTTGGTTGCCTTTCCGACCGAGACGGTTTATGGCCTGGGGGCCGATGCCGCCAACCCCGAGGCCGTCGCCAGAATCTTTGCCGCCAAGGGGCGGCCTGCCGATCATCCACTGATCGTGCATCTGCCCGGTGCGGCACATCTTGACCACTGGGCGCGGGATATTCCCGCCGCTGCCTGGGAACTGGCCGAGGCCTTCTGGCCGGGGCCGCTGACCCTGATCCTCAAACGTGCTCCCGAAGTACCTTACGCCGTGACCGGCGGGCAGGAAACCGTTGGCCTGCGTGTACCGGCGCACCCGGTTGCCCTTGAGTTGTTGCGGGCCTATGCTCAGGCAGGTGGCGGTCGGGGTGGGCTGTGCGGCATAGCTGGGCCGTCAGCCAATCGTTTCGGGCGTATCAGCCCGACCGATGCGGCGCATGTTCATGAAGAACTCGGTGAGGCGGTCGCCCTGGTGCTCGATGGCGGGCCGTGTCAGGTCGGCATCGAATCGACGATCATCGACCTCTCGCGTGACGGTGATTTCCCCCCGCGCCTGCTGCGCCCCGGACACATCACCCCGGAGCAGATTGCCGCCGTCATCGGCGTGCTGCCCGAACTGCCCGCAGCCGGGCAGGGTGGAAACGCACCGCGCGTTGCCGGTTCGCTCGATGCGCACTATGCACCGCTGACGCCCATGCGCCTTGTCGCGACGGCTCGATTGGCGGAAGAATTGGAGAGCCTGAAGGCCGACGGGAAGTGTTCCGGTCTTCTCGCGCATACCCTGCAGACGGGGCTTGTGCCGACGCATTCACTGCGCCAGTTGCCGGATCAGCCGGAAGGCTATGCGCGCGGCCTGTATGCGGCCTTGCGCGAACTCGACCTGGCGGGTAACGATGTGATCGTGGTCGAAGCGATTCCTTCCGCGGACGGCTGGGCAGCCGTTGCCGACCGGCTGCGGCGTGCGGCCTGCGGTTCCGGTACGGCCTGACTGTTCTGGCTACAGGGCTTTGCGTCGCTCCATCTCGGCGACCATCGAGCCGAACTGTTCGGCGATCTCGTGCTGGATGAACGGGCCGCCAAAGATTCGAGCGATGCCTGATTCCAAAGCCATCTCGGCATGGTAGCGAACCCGGATGATGCCCTCGTTTTGTGACAGTTCCAGTTCGCTGATGTAGCGTCTGGCATTTCCGGAGAGTTGTCGGGCGTGAATCTTCTTCATCGGCTCCAGCCGGATCTCCCGCTCGGAAGCGAACGAGTAGGTAAAGAACCCATACTTGGCAACGCCTTCCTGTTGTACCTGCAAGGTATTCCCGCTACGGGCAGTGATCCTGCTCGATGTCAGGTTGTGCAGAATGCCGGCCATATGGTCGAAGTCGGTGAGGACTTCCCACGCCGTACGCAAGGGCACCGGAAGGTCAAAGCTGGTATCGACGATAAAGGCGTCTCCGCGTTTTTCCACGGCGACCGCAATCTCCGGTTCGGCAGCGAAAGCGTTACAGGCCAATAGCAGCAGGGAAGTAATAGCGAAGCGAAGCAATTTTTGCATATAGGGATCAGTTTCTGTCGCGGTGCGATACTTCAATAACCCGTGCGCGGCGCGCAAGTTCCTCGACTAGTGCGACGGCTGCGCAACGGTTGGCCGCATCGAGGTTGTCATCCCACTCTTCAAGCAGATAAACCGGGTGGTCAGGATGATAAAGGCGGCAGAAAAAGCCCTCAGCAAGGATTCCGGCGTCGTTAGCGCGGCGCGCCGGCTTCCTTGCGCAGGAAGAACCGATCCCGGTTGCGCGTGATGTAGACACCAGCAAAGACGCACGTCGCCCCGGCCGCCTGCAAGGAGCCAAAGGTTTCGCCTAACAGGAAGTAGCCGGTGATGACGGCAAAGACGGGGGAGACATTGTTGAAGATGGCTACTCGCGAAGTGCCGATGACGCCGGCGCCCCAGATCCAGAGAAAATTGCACACGCAGAGCGCCAGAATGCCGGAGAACAGGACGCTGGACCAGGCTACACCGGGTACTTCGTTCCAGCGCACGCGCATCACGTCGGGCACTGATATGGCGAGAATCAAGGCGGTGGTGATGAGCATCAGGTAGGCCGAGACCTGATAGCTGGAATAGCGTTCGAGCAACTCTTTCGAGAACACCGTGTAATACGCATAACCGGCCTGGGAAGCGAGAATGAACACGGTGCCCAGCAAATGGTTGCCAGCCAGACTGACTTCCCGGCCGGCGCCGATGACGATCAGCGCAATGCCCGAAATCGAACAGGCGATTCCGACGACGACGGCGCGGGTGATCGTTTCCAGACCGAAGAACTTGTTGAGCAACAGCACGCTCACCGGCATCAGGCAGAGCATGAATGACGCATTGCCTGACGTGGTGCGCTGGATGCCCTCGGTGAAGAAAAGCTGAAAAACGAAGAAACCGAAGGCACTGACGCGGAAGAACTTCCAGAGGTCGGCCCGTTCGATCCGGCGGTAACTGCCCGACAGCCAGAGAACGATCAGGGCGACGATGCTGGCCACGACCAGGCGGGCGACGTTATAGGGCTGGGGCGGAATGAATTGCAGTCCGAGCTTGATGATCGGCGCATTGATGCCCCACACGATGGCAACCATGAGAAGCATGAATTCGGCGAGGTGGGTTTTCTTGTGCATGTAAGCTGGACTCGAACGGGAGGACTTTGGGCAGGGCGATATTCTACGGCCTTCCCGGAACGGCCAAGAGAATACTTAGCGGCCACCCCAGGGCATGACGGGAACGGTCGAGATGCTGTTAGCCGGAGCACCGTCGATCAGCTTGCGGCTGATGGCCAGGTAAACCAGCGTGCGATTGGCCTCATCCCACAGACGCATGACGCGGGTTTCCTTGAAGAAAATCGAGGTGTCTTCGCTGAATACCGTGGCTTCCTTCGGCAATTTATCCGGTAGGGTGATCGGGCCGGTCTGCCGGCAGGCCAGTGAGAATTGCGAGGGATCCTGCGCCAACCCGAGCGAACCGCTGACACCGCCGGTCCTGGCCTGGCTGACGTGGCAGGTGACGCCCGGCACCTTGGGGTCGGCGAAGGATTCGATACATACCTTGTGATTGGAGCCGATCAGTTTCCACTCGGTGGTGACACAACCGATTTTTTCCGCAAAGGCGGATGAGGCCATCAGGACGAGGGCAAAGGACAGGGAAAGTTTAGGGTTCATGGCAAAAAGCCTCGGGTTGATCTCAGGGACGCTCAATATCGCGTCAATAATAGCGTTGTCCGGTGGAGAATCTGGAACCTTTTGCAGTAAATGTGTTCTTTATCGAAGACCCGGACCGGCAAGCCGACGCTATTGGCGTGTCAGATGGGAGTAAGCCACTTTTTAAATCAGGCATTGTCGAATGGAGCTTGGAGATGAACCGTCATAGCGAACTGGGCACAGCGATCGCCCCCAGCGAAATTACCCCGCGCGAAATCTTTGAACAGCGTCGACTGTGGATCCGTGCCGCAGCAGCTGGTACCTTCGGCGCCGCTCTTGCACCCTTCTTTGCGCGCAGCGCCTTTGCCGAAACCGGATCCCCCAATCCCGACAGCGTCAAACTGGCAGCCCGGTCCAATCCGCAGTTTGCCCTGAAAGAAAAGCTGACGCGTTACAAGGACGCTACCACCTACAACAATTTTTATGAATTCGGCACCGACAAGGCCGATCCGGTGAAATACGCCGGCACGCTGATCACCCGACCGTGGACGGTGGCGGTCGAAGGTTTGGTCAAGAAGCCGAAGGTCTACGACATCGACGAACTGCTCAAGCTGGCCCCGCTCGAGGAACGCATTTACCGCCTGCGCTGCGTCGAAGGCTGGTCGATGGCGATCCCCTGGATCGGCATGCCGCTGGCGGAACTGATCCGTCGCGTCGAACCGACCGGGAGCGCAAAATACATTGAATTCATTACCTTGGCCGATAAGAAACAGATGCCGGGACTGTCCGTTCCGGTGCTCGACTGGCCATATGTCGAAGGGCTGCGCCTGGATGAAGCCATGCATCCGCTGACACTCCTAACTTTCGGGCTGTACGGCGAAGTGCTGCCCAAGCAGAGTGGCGCGCCGGTACGCCTCGTCGTGCCGTGGAAATACGGCTTCAAGAGCGCCAAATCGATTGTCCGCATCCGTTTCACCGATAGCGAGCCGAAGACCAGCTGGAAGGTTTCTGCGCCCCAGGAGTACGGCTTCTACGCCAATGTCAATCCGGCCGTCGATCACCCGCGCTGGAGCCAGTCGGTCGAATACCGCATCGGCGAGAGCGGCAGCCTCTTCGAGCCCAAGCGCAAGACCTTGCCCTTCAACGGTTATGCGGAACAGGTCGCGGCGCTCTATGCCGGCATGGACTTGAAAAAGTTTTATTGAAGGATAGCGGCATCGCCCCATGCCGGCCTTCCAGTTTTTCCGCCTGACGGTGTTTCTGGCCAGCCTGCTGCCCTTGCTGCGGCTGGTCTGGTTGGGTATGAACGACGGGCTCAGTGCCAATCCGCTCGAATTCGTGACCCGTTCGACCGGTACCTGGGCGCTGGTGTTTCTGTGCCTCTCGTTGTCGATGACACCGCTGCGGCGATTGAGCGGCCAGTCGCAGTGGCTGAAGCTGCGGCGCATGCTCGGCCTGTACAGCTTCTTTTATGCGCTGCTGCATTTTTCCATCTGGTTCTGGCTTGACCACAACCTCGATCTGGCCGAGATGTGGAAGGATGTCCTCAAGCGCCCGTTCATCACCGCCGGCTTCACAGCTTTCGTCCTGCTTGTGCTTCTTGCCGCAACCTCGACCAGGGGCATGATGCGCCGCCTTGGTGCGCACTGGGTGCGGCTGCACCGGCTGGTCTATTTCATCGCCATCGCGGCCATCCTGCATTACTGGTGGCACAAGGCCGGCAAGAACGATTTCGGAACGGTCAGCCTCTACGCCGCCGTGGTGGCCGGCCTATTGGGAATAAGACTGTGGTGGGTGTGGCAAGGCGTGCTTGGCCGGCTTACGAAGAAGGGGCCGTGCATGCGGGGATAGACTCGCTCCCGGGATGGAAGCGCTCTTTCCCGCCGCCAGAATTGCGGTCGACGTTCATGTATAGTGGTCCCCGTTTTCAAGACAGTGGTTTAAGCTGGACGCTGTCATAAGGGGTAAGGCGTAATGAGAGAAGCGAAACCGAGTCGCGCGCTTACCGTTTCTTGTAGCATTCGATCTTTTCCGGATCAATTCCGGAGGGATATTTCGATGCGTTCTTTTCTTTAGTTCATCTCGATGCCACCGTCGACGTTGAGCGTCTGTCCGGTGATGTAATCGGCGTCTGACGAACACAGGAAGCAGATGGCCGCCGCCATCTCCTCTTCCGTTCCCGCTCTCTTCATGGGTATCCGCGCGATGAATTCGGCGGATTCCTTTGCCGCGTCGACGCCGAACGATTTTGCCTTGTCAGCCATATTCTGAGTCCACATCGGCGTCTTGACAACGCTGGGACAGATGGCGTTCACGTTGATGCCGTAGCGTGCGAAGGCGAGCGCGGCCGACTGGGTCAGGCTGATGATGGCCGCCTTCGAGGCGGCGTACTGCAGTTGGTACGCCCGGCCGTGACGCCCGGAGATGGACGAGAGATTGACGATCTTTCCGTTGCAGCGATCGGCGACCTCGAGATCGCGCTTCTCCGCCGGAATCTGGGCCAACATCTGCGCGCAGGTCTTCTGCAGGCAGAAGGCGGTGCCCTTCATATTGACGTCGACCACGCGGTCGTAGTCCTCTTCGGTCACTTCAAGGAAGCTTTGGCTCTTGACCAGTCCGGCCGAATTCACCTGAATATCGAGCCGCCCCCACAACTTTACCGCGGTCGCCGTCATCGCCTCGATTTGGGAAACGTCCGCCAGATCGACCTTGATCGATTCTGCTTGTCCGCCCGCTTTGCGTATTTCTCCTACCGTTTCCCGGGCCTTGTCGTCCTGTATGTCGGCCACCAGAACGGACGCGCCTTCGCGGGCCAGGCGCAGTGCGACCGCCTTGCCGATGCCCGAACCGCCGCCGGTCACGATGGCGCCTTTCCCTTCGAATCTTTTCTCCATGATCGGCAGACTCCTATTTATTTAAAATCAGGTTGGGCAGGAACAGCACGAAATCCGGCATGCTGGCAAAATAAAAATGTGCCGGGTTATGCCACCAGAATTCATGATGTTTTCGTCACGCCCTGCGGCCGAAGACGTCCTCGGCGTTTTCCAGCAACCAGGCCTCCAGGCGTTCGGAATACACGGCCAGGAATTTCGGGCCAAGTTCGTAGAGCTTCTCCCTGCTCATGAAACGGTTGTTCTCGTCCCTGCGGCCGACCGACACGAATTGGTAATAATGGAACAATTTCTTGTCGGGATGTGGAATCGGATCCGCCTCGTATTCTGCGATGCAATCCGCCGCGAACGCCGACCCTGCCGCCGCTTCTCCCCTGACGAATTGAAGAACGTCGGCGAACCAGAAAGCGAAGGTATCTTTCTGCAGTTCGTAGAGCGTCTGGGAAAACATCATCTGGAGCATCGGAGAGAGCTTGAAATTGATCCGGCCCTCTGTTGCCCGCCCGAAGACCTGCCGGGTCTCCTTGCCGAGGTCATCGCCAGAGTGGCAGTCGAGCATGAGATTGAAGGCCGACGCGATTTCGGAGATGATCCGTACCCGCTTCTCCAGTCCGTCCAGGCCGTCGGGGCAACGATAATCGGTACCCTTCTCGACGCCGAAATTCGGGGCGATGTGTGTGATCGGCAGGTGGCGGCGCTGCATCTCGACCGCCAGGAAGACGACTTCCTCCGGCGAGCTTATGCATTCGCAGGTGGCGAAGTCGCCCGGGTTTTCGTCGATGGAGAGTTCCATGTCGAAGGGTGTATCGCCCTTCAGCCCCTTCAAGTGCGCGTGGAGCGCTTCCATGGCGTCAAGGGCTTTCCAGTACTTCCCGACGAATCTGCCGATGTCCGTCTCGTTGAAAGCATAGTCACGGCCAGCGATCCGGCGCTTGCGCAGATGGTAGGCCACGACATCCTTCTTCACGGTTTCGGAAGCCAGGATCGAATCGAGAAAGGCCACTGCATCGGCTGCGGAGACCGTCTTCATCGCCGCATAATCGAGGATATCCGAGACGTCCATGGTATAGAACGTATAGTGCCTCGCCGCCGTGATCACGCGCTTGGCGCGATCGAGGCCTTCGGGGCCGCGCTTCACCTGGATATGGTCCGCGTCGGCGCCGTAGCGCGGATAAGTTTCCGCCTTGAGCGCGGCGATGACGCCTGCGTGCAGGAGGCCTTCGAAGGTGCTGCCGGTATGGCCTTCGGCGATGGTGCCGAAACTGAAGAGATAATTCTCGTGGGCCGGCTTGCCCGCGATGAGGTCCTCCAACAGGTTGAGCTCGCGCAGCGAATTCTGGATGGCGTTCGCTGCGAAGCCGCCCTTCTCCATGGCGCGGAACGCCGCCGGCCAGACGGCCGTGGTATGCCGGTCGCCGATACCCAAGCGCGGGACGCAGCCCAGTGCGCGCGGAGCCTTCTCCGGATTGATGGACGTGAGGTAGATGTCGAGAACCTTCATGTCCGTAGGGTACGCGGCCAGCTTGAGGCCTCCACCCAGGGCTTCAGTCCCTATCGGCTCGCCGAGGACGGACGTATCGGCATGCTTTCCGAGCACGACGAACACGTCCTGGCCATCCGGCAACGAGGCCAGCAGGACGTCGTCGCCGCCCGAAGAGGCATGGGAGCCGGGGTAAAGTGCTATGCCCGCCGCGCTCGGCAGATCGGAGCCGCCAGCCCTGAGGGCCACCTGCTCCCAGAAAGTCTTCCCAGCCGCGGTCACCTGTTTCCACGCGGCT
>CAIVZW010000442.1 GCA_903910495.1 uncultured beta proteobacterium | reverse complement strand
TTTCAGCCTGACCGACGAGGACCTGAATCGACAGGCCGGACTCGGCGGTAGCGACGCTGGAGAGTAGCATTTATTGGCTTTGCAAGTGCCTCTTCAATGGCCGCCTTCTAATCCGCCAGTTTTGGCAGGCTAGTTTTGCGGATGATCGTCGGTTTGATGCCTTCCTGCAGAGACACTTTCAGGTGGCCACGACCGTAAGCAATATCGACCACATTATTCATGAGGCGTCTCCATATACAATTGTTTGATCGTTGAAGAAAAATCGCCGGCGAAGATTGTGTCTTCGCCGGCGACAATGTCAGGCTCGTGTTGCGGATTCTGCGTTCTTATGTGAATCAGGCAGCCTGCTTGGCAGCCACAGCCGCGTTAATCTCAAAGGTCTCCAGTTTGCCATTGATGCCACGGGCTCTCTGCCACTTGTCAACAATAATAACGGCGATCGGGCACATTATAGCGGTCGACAGGGTAGAGATAGAAACCTGCAAGGCAGCGATCCCGGCAATGTCTGCATATTGCTTGGCTTCAGCCGCGCTCATCATGCCTGAACCGGCAGCCACGGCGGCGGCTGCAGCGATGGCCGCAGGTGTGCCAACTGCGTTGCCGGCCGTTGAAGCTTCGGCCCAAGGAGCAATATAGCTCTTCTCGCGGAAAAGCCAGAACCAGAAATGGCCAGTCGCACCCGTCAGCAGCACAGTCATGACGCCCAGCACCAAACCTCCGGCGAGAACCGCCGGGTTGAAGAAAGTGGCAAGGTTCATGCCGGTACCCAGTGCAAAGGCAAAGAAGGGAACGGGAATCGTTTCGCCGGGCCGGAGGAACTCGCGCACATCATTGTCCAGGTTTCCGAACAGCATGCCGAGTGCGATGGGCAACAGAACGGCAATGAAGGCGATGAAGGGGAAGTTGGAGCCCAGCATGCCCAGCGCCATCAGGGTGAAGAAGGGGCCGTCATTCAGGGAGAGCACGGACAAGCCGCCCAGGTCGGAACGGCTGCCGAACTGCCCGGTCAGGGCGCCATACATGCCGCCGTTTCCATTGGTCACGGCGGCGATGATCGTCATGGCCGACAAGCCGAGGAAGCCGTTGAACATGTCACCGGACATGGTGCCCCAAAGGAAGCCCAGGCCCAGGCCCACGAAGTACTTGGAGGTGGTAAGAATGATCCCCTTTTTCATGGCTACGCCGCCCACTTTAAGGTTCATCTGGCTACCGGCGCAGAACAGGAACATGGCGATCAAGGTCAAAAAGCCCGTTTTGAAGAGCGCCTCGGAAAAGCCGCCGATGCGCAGGAACTCATACATACCCGGTTTGAATGGCGAGACCCCGATGCCCTTCAGGAAGTTCATGATGAACGGTATGTGCATCTGGTCGATGGTGTTAAGCAAGGCGCCAAAGAACAGCGGCACTACCATTATGCCGCCCGGTACCTTCTTGATTGTTTTCAGGATATTCACTTGCATGATTCCCACTCCCGTTATGATTGTTCAGGTTAAGTCAAGTTTGCATCGGTTTGTAAAACTGTACATCTGTGATTTCAAAAAATTTTGATAATCGTATCACTCCCACCATGGTCAGCACTTTGTGAAGCCAGACAAGGATGGGCCTATAGCTTCGTCGAGGGGGCAAGCAATAAGAATGCCAAGCCGTAACCCAATGTTTCGTAAGGGGTGTAGTCAATTTCGCTTGGTTTTGTTCTGCAAATTGCG
>CAIVZW010000441.1 GCA_903910495.1 uncultured beta proteobacterium | reverse complement strand
CCGGCTTCTCCACCCATCAATTCGGCCAGGCGTCGGGTGATCGCCAGACCTAGCCCCGTTCCACCGTATTTGCGGGTGGTCGAGTTGTCAGCCTGCTCGAAGGCGGTAAACAGCCGGGTGAGCGCCTCGGGGGCAATGCCAATCCCGGTATCCTGAACCTCGAAGCGAACATGAACGGATTCGGCATTTTCGTCCAGCTTGACGCTACGTACCGTGATGCTGCCGGTTTCGGTGAACTTGATGGCGTTGGTTACATAGTTGAGTAGTGCCTGCTGCAGCCGTGTCGAATCACCTTGCAGGCCGGGCGGAAAGGAGTCGGTCTCGATGCGCAGGAGGAGACCTTTGTCCTGGGCGCGAGCGGCCAGTATCGATTTGACGTTGGCGAGCAGGCTGTCAATGCTAACCGGGGTTTCCTCCAGGACGATCTTCCCGGCTTCGATCTTGGAGAGGTCAAGGATGTCGTTGATGGTGCGGAGCAGGTGTTCGGCCGAGGTGTCGATCTTGGCGAGGCGGTCAGCCTGCTTGGGGGTGACGCCTTCTCGCTTGAGGATAGTCGCCATGCCGATGATGCCATTCAATGGGGTGCGGATTTCGTGGCTCATATTGGACAGGAATACACTCTTGGCGAGGTTGGCTGATTCGGCAGCGTCCTTGGCTTCGGCCAGTTCAGCGGTACGGATTGCGACCAGTTCTTCAAGGTGTTCACGGTGCTGAGTGAGTTCGGCTTCGGCTTGCTTGCGTTCAGTGATGTCGATTAGAGCAAGATAAGCAGCGATGAGTTCTTGGTTGGCGTTATAGATTGGTACGGCATTTACAAATTGCCAGCGGATTGTCCCGTCTTTTCGAACGACCGCTCGCTCCTGATTAATCGTTATCTGCCCTGACAGCGCACGCGCAAGAGGGGAATCCGAAATCTGTACTTCATTCCCATCCTTATCAAGGTCTTTGTAGGACGGCCTGAAGTCAGCCAGAGACGTATTAATCGGCGACATTTCGTCCAATAAACCCAGCTGTTCTTTGAGTGCCGGATTGACAATTCTGAGCATGGTATCTGGCATGCTAACCAGAACCATTGGGATTGGCGATTGTTCAAAAGTCTGCTCGAGTAATACATTTGCATTGGCCAATTTCTCTTCGGCCAGCTTGCGCTCTGTAATGTCGGCGTTGATTCCAAGCATTCGTTCTGCCTTACCGTCGGCTGTACGAATGACTAGAGCGTTGGCCTTGATATGCTTTACCGTTCCGTCGGCGTGTCGAACACGGAAAACGGTATCAAACTCTCTTTCTCCGTTCAGGGCAGCCTGACATTCAGTAATTGCCGTTTCCTTGTCTTCGGGATGCAAGCCATTCGTCCATGCCTCAATGGTGTTTGGGGACTCTTCTCGCGTAATCCCATACAACTCGAACATCCGGTCGTCCCATTCCATCGAATTCTCACGGACGTTCCAATCCCACACGCCAAGTTTTGCCGAGGATGTCGCAAGCAGCAGTCGCTGAGATAGCCGCTTAAGTTGATCATCGGCTTGCTTGCGCGCGGTAATGTCATAACAGAAACCGATGTACCCCAGAAACTCTCCGTTCAAGTCCCTGCGAGGATTCCCCAAGTCAAGAATCCAGCGGAAATCACCACTGGCATGGCGCAGACGATACTCCATCTCGAAGGGTTCATGGCGGTCGAAGGCCGCGACATAGGTCTGCAGGCAACGTTCAAAATCATCCGGATGAACGCCTTCAGCCCAGCCATTGCCAATCTCCTGCTCCATCGTTCGTCCGGTGAAACGCAACCAGGGTTCGTTGAAGTAGTTGCACAATTTGTCGATCCCGGAGGTCCAGATCAGGGTCGTACCTCCATTAGCCAGCGTGCGGAAGTGTTGCTCGGCCTGTATCAGGTTTTCAGCCTGCGCCCTCAGTGCGGATTGCTGCCCGATATTCCGTTGGTGGTAAGTCACAAAAAGCTGCTTGGTCCAACGCGAAAAACCGAACGACGCCAGAACACCAAGAAGTAGTGCTCCGCACATGGCGAGCAGGAAATTCATCTTAAGAATCCCGCCACTTGATTCGTAGAGCTCTGTTTCTTTCCGAAGAATTGAATTCAGTTCCTCGTCGTACGAGGATGCAATGAGGAACCACCCCATGGGTTGAATAACCTTCACAAGAGCAATTTTTTTTGCGATTGTTCTTGTCTTCGGATTGATCCAATCATATGTTAGAAATCCGCCGCCTTGACGGCCAAGCGCATAAATTTTCTCCGCGCTCAGGCGCTCAACTCCCGTCATTTCTTCTATGAGTTTTCCCTCAAGTTCTGGCATGGACGGGGAGATAATGGCGCGCCCCTCTTTATCGAGCAGAGCCAAATAACCGCCTTGACCAAACCGGACCGTGCGTAGTCTGGCAATAGCTTCCTGTTGCTGTCTCTCTTCCCACTTGTAGGTGTAATCACCCGTGCCAATCAACCAATCAAACGGTGCAAAATATTGAACGTAGGCAAGCTTGTCAGCCATCTGTTTCGGGTTGTCCGGCATATACCAGCGATAGCGTGAATAGCTTTCTTCACGGGGTTTCCGCGCTGCCTCTATCAGACCGCGCATGATGTAATGTCCGGTATCATCCTTGTTATCGAGGATAGTCTTGCCCTCCAGTTGTCGGCCAATAGGCAATAAAATGAACTTGCCATTCATGTCATCAATGAAGAAATACCCGCGACCGTCGTAGAAACGGATTGGTCGCAACGCTTCGACAATCATTTTCTGGACTTCAGAGGCTGATTGACGCTTTGATTCTTGGGCATGAATCGACTCGGCGATCTGCATGGCCATATTGACTTTGTCGGAGAGTTCTTTCCGCAGGACACTCTCTGAACGAGAACGGGTAAATTCGATAAAGTCTATGGCGCTCGCTATCTCGGCTGAAATGCGATCCTGGATTTGCTTTACAGCGGCTTGTTCAATGCTAGCAAAAGAACTTCTCTGTTCGGAAAGGACCTGCCATGAAAACAAACCGCCTAACGCAAGCGTTAGTGTCAAAACGATTATCAAAGTGCCTACAAGGTGAATTCGAGGAATCGTTTTTTCGTTGGCAGGCAGATGCAACCCCATTTATGCTCTCCAGAATCGACTCGGCTTCACAGTACCCTCAACCTGATTCGGTTGAATCTCCCCAGCGAAACTTTACAGGCAAATCGAAATTAGTGCGACTCTCCCCGTAAACCTTCGATCTTCTTTGAGCCCAACCGCCCCGATACTGAATTTTGCGCCAAATACTCGATCGATGATCTGCCTTCGCTTTCCCTGCATGGCCTGCGCTGTTCCTTCGGCACTCTATCGGAATGGGTTGAGGTTCCTGCCGGAGTGGTTGCTCAACTCATGGGACACAAGCCGAGCGCCACAGCCGAGAAACATTACCGTCGTCGACCCCTTGACCTGTTGCGTAGCTGGCACGTCAAGATTGAGGCGTGGATTCTTGAACAGGCCGGTATCGACTTTGTGCCAGAGAAAACCAGTTTGAGCGTTGGTAAAGCCCAACGCCACTTGACTATACATATAAATATACATATATTAAAGCCATGCACTACATCCACGACGAAGTAAAGAGATCCGCTAACCTTAAGAAGCATGGGTATGACCTAAAAGATGTGCCGCTGGTTATTGAGAGCACTGCTACCGTAACGTTTGAAGACAAACGCTTCGACTATGGTGAGCAGCGTTTCATTACGTTGGGTATGTTGCGCGATGTGGTGGTGGTCGTTGTCACCGCCGAGGCTGACGAAGAAGTCCGCGTAATTTCAATGCGAAAGGCTGAACGAAATGAACAAGAAATCTACTTCAAAAATCTTTGATGCTGATACACCTATCACTCAGGCCGACATTGATGCCGGGAAACTGGCCCGAGTAAAGCGCGAAGCTGGCCGAGTGGTGCAACCAAAGAAACGCGTCACCCTGTACCTCGATGCTTCGGTCATCGAACGCTTCAAGCAACAGGCTGGTGAGCGCGGGTATCAGACCTTGATTAACGAGACGCTAAAATCTTCTTTTCAACATACCGACATAGAAGAGACGCTGCGTAAGGTTATCCGTGAGGAATTGAAGCAAAAGGCAGCGTAATTAACAGAACATTTGACCCGCCCCATCCCGGCGCTGTCGCGTATTAAATCAAGCCCTGGAAATCGCAAACATGCCCCTTCGCTCGAAACCCTGCGCAAATACGCCATAGCCTGTGACAAACGGTTGGTTAGAGCAACCGAAGGAAGATGCAATACCCAGACTTCATGCTGTTGCTGGGAAAAATTAATGTTGTCAGATAGTCGAACCAATAT